>BLLW01000028.1 GCA_011959285.1 Lachnospiraceae bacterium
CCCGGCAGACAACATATTTACGTTTCAATTCTCTGCGAAAAATCGACAGTTTCACTTACAGAATTGGTGTGTATCAGGGGAATCCTGCATGAATGCCGGATTAGGATTTATGCGGCATCCATGCCGCACAAAATCCGCCCCGTCCGCCTTGAAACACCTTTCCCCAATTCTGTTAGTGAACTTCGATTTTAAGATGAGAATTGAAACGTAAATATGTTGTCTGCCGGGGCGCGTCTTTTTTCTGTGTGGCTGTCCCCCTGCCGGGATTGCTTTTCAAATATTACCGTATTTGCCCATTCCCCACAATCCTATATTTATAAGAGGTAAGTTCTCTAAGCCCCATCGGTCCTCTTGCATGCAGTTTCTGGGTACTGATTCCAATCTCCGCACCAAACCCAAACTCAAATCCATCCGTAAACCTGGTAGATGCGTTCACATAAACACAGGCGGCGTCCACCCCATTTAAGAACTTCTCTGCATTTTCCTTATCTTCTGTGATAATCGCCTCAGAATGCCGGGTATTGTAACGGTTAATATGTGCAATGGCTTCCTCCACAGAGGAAACAACTTTCATCGAAATAATATAATCCAGATATTCCGTTCCATAATCCTCTTCCGTTGCCGGAACACAATCGATTACCTGCTGTACCTTCTCATCTCCTCTGATTTCCACCTGATGTTCCTTAAGCGCCATGGCAAGAAGAGGCAAAAGCTTATCCTCTACCGCTTCATGGATTACCAACGATTCACAAGCATTGCAGACGCCGATCCGCTGGGTTTTGGCATTAATAATAATGGGAACCGCCTTCTCAAGGTCTGCCGCTTCGTCCACATAAATATGGCAGTTTCCCGTTCCCGTCTCAATCACAGGTATGGTGCTGTTCTCTACTACGCTCCGAATCAGCCCTGCGCCGCCTCTTGGAATCAACAGATCCACATATTCTTTAAGCCGCATAAACTCCGTCGCCACTGCTCTGTCTGTAGATTCAATCAGCTGAATCGCATGCTCCGTGATGCCTTCCTCCCTAAGCGCATGCTGAATCACTTTTGTGATGGCTATGTTGGAGCAGATTGCATCGCTTCCCCCTTTTAATATGACTACATTGCCGCTTTTAAAGCAAAGACCGAAGGCATCTGCGGTCACATTGGGACGGGATTCATAGATGATGCCGATAACGCCCATGGGCACTCTGCGCTTTTCAATTTTCAGCCCGTTAGGACGCTCCATGGTCTCTAAAACCTCACCGATTGGATCGGGCAGCTCTGCCACCTGTTTAAGCCCTTCTGCCATACCAGCGATCCGCTCCGGCGTAAGACGCAGCCTGTCGAGCAAACCGGGGTGCATACCTTTTTCCCCCCCACGTTTAATATCCTTTTCATTTTCCGCGATAATCTGACCGCTTTCGTTCATAAGCGCCTGCGCCGCTGTATATAGTGCGCGGTTTTTCCTATTCTCACTCAACATCTGCAGTTCATACTTTGCTTCCACTGCATTTTTCCCCATCTGTACCAGTAATTCCATCTTTCCCACCTTATCCTAATTCTTTATCTGATGATTTCCTTGTCCGTAACAATCATATCCGGTCTCTTGTCGTGTGCCTCCACCGGCACTTTTTTGGCAATTTGACATTCAAATGCTAATGCAGCGCTCTGAAGCGCCGGAAAAGCGGCAAGATAGCGATCATAGAAACCTTTTCCATAGCCCATGCGCCCTCTTTGTCTATCGAACACAGCTCCCGGAACGAGCAAAAGGCATTTCTGCGTTTTCGCCATCTGCTCCGTAAAAAGTCTGCTTTCATCTCCTGCGGGCTCCATGATTCCCTGATAGCCGTCTACAAAGTCTCCCATCTCCAT
Organism: Lachnospiraceae bacterium; assembly: GCA_011959285.1. GTDB lineage: Bacteria > Bacillota > Clostridia > Lachnospirales > Lachnospiraceae > Suilimivivens. The sequence continues at coordinate 1,855 of BLLW01000028.1, forward strand.
TACTTCATAAAACCGGATATCCATTCCCTCCACCTTCGGCGCAAATACCCGCTTCTTATGCTCCTCTAGCAGCTCTTTCACCCTGCCGCGGGTCATGACTTCGCTGCGGTAATCCATATAGACTAGAATAAATTCTGCCTTTTGGAAAACCGGTTCTGCTTCCAGCAGTTTCCAAATCCGAATGCTTTTTTCCTTCCGCTCACTCATTGAAAGCTGATTTCTGTAATTAAGGTACCTGCTCCGTAGTTCCTGTTTGCTGACAAACTCTTTCTTTTCCATAAACAGTCCTCCTTCGTATCTTAATTTTATTTTTCATTTTCTATGATATGAGCAGCTACTTTCTCTGCTACATAAATACCGTCCATTGCCGCCGAAGTGATTCCTCCCGCATAGCCGGCGCCTTCACCACAGGGATATAATCCTTTTAAGGAAGACTGCAGATCATCATCCCGTAAAATCCTAACCGGAGAAGAGGTCCTGCTTTCCACTCCCGTCACAAAAACACGTGCATCATCAAATCCCTTGATCATCTTTCCAAATTGTTCCATACCCTCTGCCAGCGCCGTTAAAAGTGTACTTGGAAATATTTCATGCATTGGAGCAAAATCCCACGCCCCTTTTATACATGGAGCAAAGCTCTCTGGTATATCTGATATCCCTGCTTCTGCCTGCCCGCTGTAAAAGCCTTCTGCCCTTGCAGCTTGCCGGAACATACCGTAACGTTCCACAGGAATCTTTCCTTTTCCAACCTCAAAAGCTTTCTCTTCCAATTTTCTCTGGAAGGCAATTCCTGCAAGAGGATGATCTGTTTCGTAATCTTCCGGCGTCACTGAAACAATCACGGCACTGTTTGCATTGCTGCCATCCCTGCCACTATAGCTCATTCCATTAATCGCAAGCCTTAAAGGCTCTGACGACGCATTTACCACATATCCTCCCGGACACATACAAAAAGAATATACGCCTCTTCCGTCTTTCGCCTTTGCCGTCACCTTGTAGGGCGCATTTCCCAGCTTCTTTTCTTCTTTCCTGCCGTACTGGGAAATATTAATCAATTCTTGCGGATGTTCCACCCGCATTCCCACTGCAAAAGGCTTTGCCTCCATCTTAATCTCTTTCTCATAAAGCATTTCAAAGGTATCTCTGGCGCTATGCCCAAGTGCAAGAACCACATAATCTGCATCCAGCTTCTTGTGCCCGTTAATAGTAACTCCCTTGATTCTGCCACTCTCTATGAGCAGATCTGTCACTTTCGCATGAAAACACACCTCTCCACCCATTTCCAGAATTGCTTTTCTCATATTCACTACGATTCTGGTAAGGATATCTGTCCCGATATGTGGCTTATGGTCATAAAGAATTTCCCGTGGTGCACCGGCTTCCACAAACAAAGACAACACTTCCCGATTCCTGCCATACTTATCCTTCACGAGGGTGTTCAGTTTTCCATCTGAAAAAGTGCCTGCACCGCCTTCTCCAAACTGTACATTAGACTCTGGATTCAACTTTCCTTTTTCCCAGAAATCCTCAACCTCTTTTGTCCTTTGCTCCACAGGTGCTCCGCGCTCAAGCAAAATAGGCTTAAATCCTGCCTTTGCCAACATATAACCACAAAAAAGCCCTGCCGGTCCAGTTCCTATGATTACAGGTCTTGTCGTTCCCTTATAAGATACCACAGGAAACCGGTAAGGTATATCTTCCCATACCATGACCTGTTTTTGGTCGCATCTTCTGTAGACGGCTGCCTGATTTTTTATCTTTACATTCAATATGTAGTTAAAGTATAATTCCGGTTTCTTCCTTGCGTCTATGGATCTTCTGACAATCGTAATCTGTGGCGTTTCCTCGCACCGCAAGAGCTTTTTGACACGCCTTATCAGTTCTTCTTCCGTATGATCTACTGGAAGTTTCAGCTGATTGATTCTTAACATTTTTAATTTTCCTTCTGTATTTCTTCCTTTTTTAACTGCCCTTCCTCGTCCTCCGCAATCTCCTTTGTGGAAGAACCGGCAGCATTTCTGCCTGCTACATATCCGCTGGTCCATGCCCACTGTAGATTATATCCACCGCAGTTTCCATCCACATCCACAAGCTCCCCTGCAAAATACAGTCCCTTCACTATCTCTGATTCCATCTCAGTGCTGATTTGTGAGAGCATAACACCCCCCGCACATACCTGTGCATTTTCTACAGAGTGATCGCCACATATTTGTATGGCAAAGGCACGATACTGCTCCATAAGTGCTAAGACCGCCTGCCAGCCTGCATCCTTCGCCGTCATTGCCGGCTTTAATCCTGCCTGTTTGAGCATTACTGTATTTATCTTTTTGTGAAGCGTTCCCGTCAGATAATCCTCCAGTTTCTTGTCCAGCAAAGACTCATAGCGGAGTCTGTTCATATATGTAAACGTTTTATCATCCTGCTCCGGAAAAAAGTCTACCAAAATATCAACCTTCTTTCCTTCTCTTATAGCATAAGCCGCAATACGGCTAACCTGAAAGATGGGAATCCCTGAAACACCATACTGCGTAAACTGCAATTCACCATTTTCAGACGCCACCTCATCCCCATCGACAAGAAGCTTAATTCCTGCATGGCATCTGACACCAGAAAGTGCCTTTATAAAACTGTCGTTACTTTCAAGCTGTACAAGCCCTGGCGCTAAAGGGCTGATTCTATGACCAAAGCGCTGTGCAAGTTCATATCCCCTCATTCCTTCGCCCTTTTTCAATGATGCACCGCTTCCACAAGCTATGATCAGCTTATTAAATTGAAAACCATTGCCAGAATTATCTTTCAGCTCAAAAAGTCCATCCTTGTCACAATATCCAGCATCTGTGATTTCAACTTCCGTCATGACCCTTATCTTTGCACGTTTCAGTTCCATTCGCAGAACATCCAGCACTGCTGATGCCTGTTCTGAATAGGGGTAAAGGTAACCATTTTTGCTCTTGACCATCAAACCAATATTTTCAAAAAACATCATGGCATCCCACACAGAAAAGACACGAAAAATCTTATGAAGCTTCTCTTTATCTTCACAATAATAATGGTCTGTAGAAAAAGCAAGGTTGCCTAGGTTGCATTTTCCGTTGCCCGTAGCAAGAATTTTTTTCCCCACTCGTTCATTTTTTTCAAACAAAGTGACTTCAGCTCCATATTTCGCAGCGCTGATTGCTGCCATCATTCCAGATGCCCCTGCACCGATTATTGCTACTTTCATTTTTTCCATCCATTTCCTCATTTCTGTTAGTTTTACCTACTGAATTACTATAGTACTAACTGGAGTAAGACTCAAGAAAATTATATAATTCTCCCTCATCTTCCACATATTTCATATTTAAGATTTCTTCCTGCAGGCTATCCGGCAGCTCTTCCACTTTTATATCAGTATTCATATAAACATGCGAAAGACTATAATCGTAAACAACCACATAATGATTTTCATTCAAAAGAAAAAAACCTTTTTCTTCCTCTATAAAATCATAACTTTTTCTTACCACTACTCTTCCTGACGAAAAAGAAACTAGTTCCATATAATCAAATCCCTTCTCCATATCTGTCAATGAAGGATTAAGATTATACTGCTTAATCTCCTGAACCAGCCTTTCCCTATCCAGACCAACAAATTTATCGGGGGCATCCACCTCTTCCTCAACGGTTTCTCCCGTGATGGTATTATACTGTTGAACCACATAATGGGTATTCGCTGTCACCACCGGTTCCTCATGAAATGATACCTCCATCGGTTCTTCTTTTATTTCTTCTGACGGCAGTGCCTCGAGCTGTACCTGCTCCTTATGTTCCCCCGGATAAAAATATTCCATGATTGCCATATTGGATATAAAACCCAAAGAAAACATACTGCATGGATAGATAAAAAACAAACTGATACGTTTAACAAATTTCATGGCACAAACACCTTTACATTTTATTAACATATAGATGACCCGTTGTAGCAACTATTGTTAATAAACAGTATCAGCCAAAAAATATAAATCTATACCATTATGAAAAATGAAGCAGTCCTGCCAGCATGGTCAAAATCCTGCCTCCTGCCATTTCCTCCAGTTCTCCGTCCTTAAATGCCCGCAATACAATTAAAAGCACCAAATATATAATGACAGCTGTCACAAGACAGATCACCAGCGAAATAACGCTTCCTACCATAGGCGCAAAGATCTTATTTAAAAGAAAAACAATGACTCCCGGGACCGCAGACGCCGCTGCGGTTATCAAAAAACATCTAATCCATTCCTGACTATATTGAAAACTGCGGCAGATAAGCAAAAATCCCATAACAGCCACCGCTGCATAAAAAACAATCACTGCCGTTATCACTCCAGTAATACCGGTTTTTGCAGTTTTCAAAAGCAGCACAGCAACGCCGCTGTGCAGAATCAGCGCAATAGCACCAATTCCTGTCACATATTTCAATTTCCGGCTTCTCATAAGTATTTCCATAAAAACAGAGCCAAATACATTAAATAATATAACCAGGCTGCCCAGCCGAACCCAATTAACTGCCTCCTGCTGATTGCCTTTAAAAAGCATATCCAGAACATTTTCTGCCAGCACAGCCAGAAATACCGCCGCCGGAATGGCAATAATCGCACATTGATGAATCAAGACACCCAGCCGTTCCCTTACAATACGGTTTTCTTCTCTCTCAATACTTACCATGATGCGCCTGACCGGCATGGTGCATATCAAATTGGCAAGTCCACAGACAATTCCGATTACAGCAAAACACTTTCCGTAATACTGCCCCCACTGTGTCACCCTATTGTCCGCCTCTGCATTGAAAAGAAAAAACAGGTATTGATCTAATAATGGCAATCCATGAAAACAAATCCAATATAACGAATAAAATATACTACTTCCCACGAGAAGACGAAGCACCCGCATCGTAGTATCCTGATTTCTTTGCAGTTCCCTGCCCATTTGTTTCTTTAGTGAGGATTTGAAGACAAAAAATAAAACAAGCACATGAAGGAAACAAATCAGGGAAGCTGCCAACAGTCCAATTGCTGCCCCCATTGCCCCATATGCCGCCGCATAATCTTCATTTTGTAGAAAAGCCGAAACCTTTACACCATACCTATGCAGAAGCGCCGCACCTGTTAATCCTCCAATAAACAGAAATAAAATATGCAGGATCTGGGAGTGCATCGCTGGCACCTTTGACCCATTTCCCTGGAAATATCCTCTAAAGATTCCCGTTAAAATGTAAAAGAACATTGCCGGCGCCATCATTCCCACCGCCATTCCTGCTAAAGGAACATGCAGCACCTTGTCTGCAAAATAGCTGCCCAGAACCAGAAAAAGAACACTCAGAATAAAACCAGTGCTTCCCCCAAAAACTAGCGCACCGCTTAAAACCTTTTCAGCGCTTTTGTATTGATCCCTCTTCACACGGTATCTGACTAGCAGCGCAGTCGCTTCTGCAAGTCCATACGAAAAAGTACCTGCAATCACCAGATAAATCTCATTTGCCACTCCGAAATAAGCAACACCATTATCTCCAATCATCCGCTCTAACAAAATCCTGAAAATCAAGATTCCTGTCAAAGCGATCCATGTAATGATCATATAGTAATCTCTTCTTGTAGAAGTTGTCTTTTTTCTCTCTGGTTTGTTCATAAGTTCTCCTGTTCGTTTTGCTCAGGTTCTATCAATTATCTCTTGTGATTCCCAATGTTCTAAGGATATTTTCCTGCTTCTTTTCCATTACTTCCGCCTCTTTTTTTGACATATGATCATACCCGCATAAATGAAGCATGCTGTGCGCTATAAGAAAAGCAAATTCCCTTTTGACCGAATGGCCAAAAGCTGCCGCCTGTTCCTTTACCTTCTCTGCCGATAAAATAATATCGCCCAAAAGAAGCTCCCCGCTCTCAGGGTCGAAGTAATCTGCCTCTTCATCTTCCACAATAGAAAAATCGGCTTCCCTGACAAACCCTATCATTGGGAAAGACAATACATCCGTAGGTGCATCAACCTGCCGATACTGTCTGTTAAATTCATGTATTCCCTGATTATCTGTAATTAAAAGATTTACCTGCGCCTCATAAGGGCAGTCTTCCTGCGCAAGGACTTCTCCCATAATCAAATCTAACATTTCCTTAGCATCAAATGCAAATGTAACAGATGTCTCATTTTCAACGTAAGAAGTCATAATACAGCTTTTCCTCCACTAAAATCCTCTTCATCTCCTGCAGTTCCCCTAAAGAGACACCGCTGTAATCTATCATACCACTTTCCATCTTTTTTTTAAATATCGTGTTGATGATCTTCTGATAATCCAATTCTATTTTAGGTTCTTTTGAAAAAAGATAGCGGATAGATGAAATAACTGTATCACAAAAAAGAAGGAGCACTGTTTCCTTTGACAAGATTCTTTCTCCCTTGTCCAGATACTCTTTTAACACTCTCTGCACCTCTTTAGGAAAATGATTCTCCCTAAGAATTTCTTCCGTATTTTCCCATGTACTTCCGCCTTTTATCGTTCCAATCCTATGATAATAGCCGCATGCTTTGGCAAAAGCATCATCATAATTTATTTTTTTGGCAATTCTATCACACAGATATGCTGTGTGGACAGCATGATAATATTCCTCTTTTGAGTAGTTTTTTAATTCCACCAACAGCGGACACTCCGGATCATTGATATCCACATAAATGTCTCGTTCCCTGTAGATAATGGAAAAGCTGAAAAATTTAAGTAAAATAATAAGCAAAATAACACTGACCAGCAAATTGACCATAGGTATGGTAAATATTCCCAGTGACAGCACTTCATTCGCATATAGCACTTCCTGTATAGACAGACAGACAAACTGCATCAGCATAGAAATAAAAAGCGGCAGCCATATTTTAAACTTCTCATTCACATAAGAAAAGACTAATATTCCCACAGATCCGCTGATAAAATATACAAAAAAAGAAACAGTTACACCCCCCTGAAGCAAAATCGAAATCATAAGCAGGGTGCTTCCAGCCACAAAACCAATCATCTGATTTCCAAAAAGCATCAGCCCTACGAACACTACCAGATACGGCCAGCCGCCTGTAGGCAAAAATGGAAATAGAACGCTTGCACCCAAACAGAAAAGATAAATAACCGTAAACCTCCCTGGGTGTTTTTCATTATCATATAAATAAGTGCCATCCTCCCGGCTTCTCTCCATGGCAAACCAAGTGCACCCGAAGCCAACGCCTGCAAGGATTGCTATACCTGCAATTTCTATCTGGGGTTTTTGATAATAATAAGCAGCCAGTGCGCTTACGACGATTGTCACCAAAAACAAAGCTCCTTCCGAAATAAACGCCGCCCCTTTCTTTTGGCTGCCTTCCTTACCTGTATCCTTTAATGCTTTACTCTCATTGCTTTTTTCCATAAACTGTATTCCTGCTTCTGCGCTTCGTCGAATTGTTTTCTTTTGCCTCGTACGCCTCATATGCCTTTACGATTTTTTGTACCAAAGGATGTCTTACCACATCCCTGCTGGTCATTTTACATAGCTCAATTCCTTCAATATTCTGAAGGACTTTCTGTGCCACATCAAGTCCGGAAACCGCCCCTGGAGAAAGATCCTTCTGTGATGCATCTCCGGTTACAATTACCTTAGAGCCAAACCCGATTCTTGTAAGAAACATCTTCATCTGAGCAGGCGTGGTATTTTGAGCTTCATCCAAGATAATATAGGCATTATCCAGCGTCCGCCCCCTCATATAGGCTAAAGGCGCCACTTCTATCAGCCCTTTTTCCATATTTTTAAGGAAGGGCTCTGCACCCATAATCTGATAGAGCGCATCATACAAAGGACGCAGATAAGGATCCACCTTGCTTTGCAAGTCTCCCGGCAAAAATCCCAGCTTTTCCCCTGCTTCAATTGCAGGTCTGGTCAATATGATTCTCTCCACTTCCTGATTCTTAAACGCAGTTATCGCCATAGCCATGGCAAGATAGGTCTTCCCTGTGCCTGCCGGTCCTAAACCAAATACAATCATATTATTTCTGATTGCATCCACGTACCGCTTCTGACCAAGAGTCTTTGGTTTAATCGGTTTGCCCGCTATGGTGTGACAAATACACTCTTTATCTATTTCCAGCAGAATATCTTCGTTTTCTTCCATGCTCATTGTAATTGCATAATCCACATTCTGTTCCTCTATGATATTTCCTCTCATTGATAATTCCGTCAATTCCTGAATCACTTTTTTTGCTTTTTTTACATAAGGCTCTTTTCCGCTGATCTGCACTTCTCCATTCCGGTCTACGATCGATACCTTAAGCTGTCTCTCCAGCTTTTTAATATGACTGTCAAACTGACCGAAAACGTTCTGCTGATCCTTTGCCGACACCCTGATCCGTTCAGAGACTTCTTCCATCTGTTTCTCCCAATCTGCTATTCCTGGATTTCCTCTTCCTGTGGGGCTTCTTCCACCTGCACAAGCTGGGTTTTCCTTTCCGTTCCCGTTTTTTCTATTGCCAGAAAGTCCACTTTCATCTTCCATACGCCGGAAACCTTATTTATTGTAACATTTTTTTCTATAATTTGTACCCCTTTTTCCTGTAAAGTTTCTATAAATTTTTGTATTTTTTCTTCAAACAGTTTTTTCACTTCGCTTTGGCTGTAGATTTTCTCTTCGACTACATATTCTCTGACAAGATCACTTCCAATATACACCGGCAGATAATAATTTTCAAACAGCCTAAGCTGCTTTTTTTCTTCTATCACATCATACTCTTCATACCTTTTTCCTATTGCCGGCAATTTCAATTTTTTTGTTCCAAACATGATAAAGAGGCTTCTTCTTTCATTGCCTGTATACTGCTTCTGCTCATATTGCTCTTTCAGCTCTTCTTTCATCTGATAGGTGCACCTTAGCATGATATCCGCATCTGCCCTGCAATAATCATACCGTCTGACTGTACTGTCTTCATTCATAATCGGGACACCGCCCTCAACCAGCACATCTCCCTTCTTTACCAATGTCCCCGCTGTCACCTTAGGGCTTCCACTGCGGGTAACAATACTGACAATCTCTCCGTCTTTATCTGCAACCAGATCTACGCCCTCGCCTTTAGGCGGCTCTGGTTTGCTATCCTCTGCCTGAATCAGATCATTTTCCTTTACCTGAATTAAAAGCCTCGTTCCGTCAATCCTTGCGGAAGTCCATGTGACAATATCAAACTCATTTCTGATTGCCTTCTCCAGCGCTTCAATCTCAACCTCACTTTTTTTTATCCCTGCTTCAAATCCGTTGCTTACCAGAAAATCCTGAAAAACATCTGTGGTCACATAATAATTTCCCTCAACCTCAATTGCCCAGATAAATCCAGACATCCAAATCCAGAAAATAAGACTCCCCAAAAGTCCACCCACAAAGATTCTCCGTCTCCACATCCGCAAAGAAAGAAAGGGTAGTCCATAACGTTTCGTTATGACCACCCTGGTACCTGTTTTTCTCGAAATCCCCCTGAGACGATAAAACCCTTTCAGACTAATCTTCATGGTATAATATGCACCATGATTTTCAATATCCCAGAGAAAAATATTATGATTGCTGCACAGGTTCATAAAACGCTCCGGCGAGAACCCAAAAACTTTAATAGAAAGATATCCCTTTAAAAAACGAATGACTTGTATCATACCGCACCTCACAAAGTTTATTCCCGTTTCACATGAGATAACGCACCGTCTCTACACAGCCGTTTATTTTCATGTCTTCATTTGTATAATAAACAATGTTCAGCCGTCTTCCGCAGATTTCAATCTTACAGGTCTTTCCCTGAAGCAAAATCATCTGGCTGGTATATTCAATAATGCCTTTATAGTTTTCTACAAATACCTCTGTATTCCCCGTCAAAGTAACGATTGACGCCCCAAGAAGCGAATCCTTGGGCAGCTTTAAAGATTCTACCACAAGCTCCTTTCTATGGGGATGGCTTACATCCTGTCTTTCCTCTCTGGTCTGATTCCATTTATTTTTTAGTCTACGGTTCTCTCGCTTCATCATATCATACTATATGTGAAAGAAATGACAGCTATACCTGCTATTTTCTCATTTATGATATGGTTCCTTCTTGATAATCCGATACGCTCTGTAAATCTGTTCTAGCAAAATAACCCTCATCAATTGATGAGGGAATGTCATGTTTGAAAAGCTCACCGCACGGTGAGCCGCTTTCGATATACTCTCATGGAGCCCCAGCGAACCGCCGATGATAAACTGTAGATGGCTTTTCCCCTGCACTGCAAGGTGACTTAGCTGGTTTGCAAAGGATACAGAATTGGGCTTCTCCCCCTCGATTTCAAGCGCGATAACATAGGCATCCTCTTTCACATGTTTCAAGATTCGTACCGCTTCCTTTTCCCTAATCTGTTCTTCTAGCGCCGGTCCCGCATCGTCAGGCGTCTTTTCGTCCTGTACCTCAATTATTTCCAGCTTGCAATATCTGCCAAGTCGTTTTTCATATTCTGATACCGCTTTCCTGTAAAAATCCTCTTTTATTTTCCCCACACAAATAATTGTTATTTTTTTCAATTTTATCTTCCTCCGGAAAAATCCCCGGAATTTTCCATGGAGATTCCTTCAAAAGTATCCTCAAAAATTTCAGGATAAATCTCTTCTACAAGCCTGTCCAGATAACCTTCATTCAAATTCATAAACTGGTTTTTGATTGCATTTTTCATATGATCATAGCGCTGAAAATATTGAACCTCTTCCCTCTCATCCGAAAATGCCAAAATCTCATCAATCTCTTCTTTTGAGAAGTTTTCCATACACCATTTTTTAATTTCAACCGTCAGGTTATTTTCCTTATAGGCTTTCCTTTTAAAGGTCCTGAAGTTTTTCATGGATATGATTCCCATAACAATGAACAGGAGAAACAAGACCCCCATAACGCCACTGATCATATACCTGTTAGTAAGAGACATCTTAATGTCAATGATGCCAAGAAAAAACAGGACAATAACGATAAGTCCGACTCCGCCGACAATCAGAAAGGTATATGCCGAAGTTCTGTTCTCTTCCGCCTTTTCCTCATTGTTGACATAAACTGATCCCCATGCCATATCCCAATACCTCCTTTAACCCCACTTCTTATTTTACTACGGATCGGCATAGGTTTCCACTAGTTTTTATTCTTTGAGATCAGGCATGGAACACCAATATTGACATTGTCTCTCGGATGCATCCAGATATAATTGTCAGGATCACTGATTTCGACGTGAACGGTTCTGTTTCCCTTTTTATCTTTATTCTCGTTCAAATAAATCCATGATCCGCTTTCTGCTTTTGCATTCCACTCTTTGGTGCTTTCATCTGCATAAAGATTTGTAATATAGAAATCACCATGAATAAGCCCTTTTTCATAGCTTCCGATTAAATTTGCATCATATCCTACGCCATTCAATAAAAGAGATTTGTTATAATCGTAATGTTCAGAGCCTTCTCCTTCCGGCAGATCATTTAACCATCCGCCCGTATACTGATGATATGTATATAAATCCTGCGTATTTTCTGTGGCGTGCATGTGGTAATGAATCCATGTACCATTTCCGCTCCTTACGCCATCCTTCCAGTCACCATAATAGTACTGATTATCTGCATACACTGCGATTCCTTTGCCTTCCGGCTGACCGTTTCCGTTTACGCCGCCGTAATAATAAAACTCCTTGCTCCCTTTAAGCTGCCACGACATAGCGATATAATGATCCAGATTGGCAAGATCATCTAACGCCTTCTGGTTGTTCTGTTCCCAATAAGACATCATTTCCGCCAACTGTGTATCTTTATTGAATTTCACTTTGCTATAATCTATTTTTCCAGCTTCCATGATTTCCTTATAAGGCGTAGGACTCGGCAGCTCCATAGGCGGTATGGATGCATCTTCGCTTTCCTTCTCCTGACCGGCTTTTTCCGTATTCTCCTGGCTGTCCTGTCCACTGCCAGTAGGCGATGCCGTCACTGCCTGCGATATAGTCTGATTAATGCGATTCTCGTCTGCATAGTCCATAATATTCTGCTGCAGATCCTCTGTCTGGTTCTCATCATGTTTCTTCGTCTGATTGACGATAAGCGTAACAGCAAGAATGAAAATAATCAGCGCAAATGGAACTACCTTGACCAGAATTTTTGCCAACTCTCCTCCCGCATTTTCCGTTTCGTTTTCCTCAAATAATTTCTTCATAGTCACTCCTTAAAATCAAAGCAGCTTCTTCCTGTGGTCACACTGCGGATATACTCTCCCGCTTCCACATGTGCCGGTGACACCTGATAGGCTTTAAGCGCTTCCTCAGTCTCAAACCGGGAAATCAGGGCGATGTCCTTATTACTAGATCCCATTTCATTAATCATCACTTGCAGAAAGACCACACCCTCCACGGTATCGGCTACCGCCTCAAGCCTCCTTTTTATTTCCAGTCCCGCTTCCTTCTTTTCCTGCTCTGATAAATCCTCCTTTAAATTCCACAAAACAATATGATGGACCATGGTATATCCTCCTTCATAAACATACAACATTTTTTTTAATTTTGTATTATTTAAATTATTAATATTTTCTTATAAAATCCATGCCGGAAACAAGTTCCGGCACGTCTTAAGACAACATGTTACTCTTTGTCATTTATTTGTTTTTCAGATACTCGTCGATTCCCTTTGCGCCCGCACGTCCTGCGCCCATAGCAAGGATTACAGTGGCTGCTCCCGTCACAGCGTCTCCGCCGGCGTAAACGCCTTCTTTCGTGGTCTTTCCAAAGGTCTCATCTGCTACGATACATTTCCACTTATTGACTTCCAACCCTTCCGTGGTGGACGAAATCAGCGGGTTGGGAGATGTCCCAAGAGACATGATCACGGTATCTACATCAATTGTAAACTCAGAACCAGGCACCTCAACCGGACGTCTTCTGCCGGACTCGTCGGGCTCTCCAAGCTCCATCCGAATACACCTTATACCTTTCACCCAGCCTTTTTCGTCTTCCAGAATTTCCACAGGATTGGTCAGAAGGTCAAAAATAATCCCCTCTTCCTTTGCATGATGCACTTCTTCCACACGGGCAGGAAGTTCTTCCTCGCTTCTTCTGTATACGATATGTACCTCTGCTCCAAGACGAAGCGCCGTCCTTGCGGCATCCATTGCCACATTTCCGCCGCCTACCACGGCTACCTTCTTGCCCCTCATGATGGGGGTACTGGATTCTTCATCGAAGGCCTTCATCAAATTGCTTCTGGTGAGATATTCATTTGCTGAGAATACGCCGTTTGCCTGCTCGCCAGGGATTCCCATGAATTTGGGAAGTCCTGCGCCGGAGCCGATAAATACAGCGTCAAATCCTTCTTCTGTAAGCAATTCGTCGATGGTCACCGATTTTCCAACCACAACATTGGTCTCGATCTTTACGCCAAGAGATTTCACATTTTCAATTTCCTTCGCCACCACATTGGTCTTGGGAAGACGGAATTCCGGAATACCATATACAAGCACGCCGCCCGGCTCGTGAAGCGCTTCAAAGATAGTCACTCCATATCCCATCTTTGCAAGATCTCCTGCACAGGTAAGTCCTGCAGGTCCTGAACCGATCACTGCCACTTTCTTTCCATTCTTTTCCTCAGCGCCCTGAGGCTTTATCCCGTTTTCTGCAGCCCAGTCTGCCACAAACCGTTCCAGCTTGCCGATAGAGATTGGCTCTCCCTTGATTCCTCTGATACACTTTCCCTCACACTGGCTCTCTTGGGGGCACACACGCCCACAAACGGCAGGCAGTGCCGAAGATTCACTGATTACCTGATAAGCTGCTTCTACATCTCCATCTTTCACCTTTTCTATAAATCCTGGAATATCTATGGATACAGGGCAGCCCTTGATACACTGCGCATTTTTACAGTTGATGCATCTTGCCGCTTCCTCCATTGCTTCTTCTTTGTTATATCCCAGACAGACTTCCTCAAAATTGGCAGCCCGAACTTTTGCATCCTGTTCCCTGACAGGGACTTTCTTTAATACGTCCATTATTTATCACCTCCGCAATTTCCGCATCCACCATGATGGGTATCTCCTTCTTTTGCCTTGAGAAATGCTCTTCCTTCTTCTGTTTTATAAATTTGCTGACGCTGCATCGCTTCATCAAAGTTTACCTGATGCCCGTCAAATTCAGGACCGTCCACACATGCAAATTTCACCTTGCCGCCTACCGTCACACGGCATGCCCCGCACATACCGGTCCCGTCTACCATAATTGGATTTAAGCTGACAATGGTGGGTATCTCAAGTTCCTTGGTCAGTTTACATACAAATTTCATCATAATCATCGGTCCGATTGCAACGCACACGTCATAGTGCTTTCCTTCATTCACCAGCTCCGTGATGGTCTGAGTGACCATTCCGCTTCTGCCATAAGACCCATCGTCCGTAGTCACATACAGATTACCTGCAACTTCTTTCATCTCTTCTTCCAGAATCAGAAGTTCTTTGGTCTTTGCACCTACGATTACATCTGCATCAATGCCCTTTTCATGGAGCCATTTCACCTGTGGATACACCGGCGCTGTACCCACGCCGCCAGCCACAAATAACATTTTCTTATTCTTAAGCGTCTCAAAGTCTTCTGTCACAAATTCCGACGGGCATCCAAGGGGTCCTACAAAATCATGGAATGCATCTCCTTCCTTCAAAGATGCCATAAACTGCGTGCCCGCGCCTACAATCTGAAATACGATTGTCACGGTTCCCTTTTCTGTGTCATAATCACAGATTGTAAGAGGGATTCTCTCTGAGCATGCATCTGTCCTGACAATTACGAACTGCCCCGGTTTACATGCCTTTGCTACTCGTTTCGCTTCCACTACCATATAATAAATATTGGTGGCAAGCTCTTTTGCTTCTAAAATCTTGTACATTACTTATCCCTTTCTTTTATATACATAAATTTTTTATAAACGATCATTGCAGGGAAATCAGCCCCATCTGTCCGTTTTCATCATAAATCAGCCGGTTGGGTGCGCCAGTGTACACTTCTACCGCATATAAACGGTCTGTCAACTGCTGGACGCCGTTTTCATCTTCTATGCATTCATTCAAAACATAATAATATCCCAAATCAGCAATTTTCTCAATAGTAACATAATTAAATACATATTTTCCCTGTATTCCCTGCGCATGTCCCTGCATATCCACAAGTACCTTACGCTCTAAAAGCGCCTGCTTTACGTTTTCAACCGCCTTTTCCAACGTTATATCCGTTTCAAAAGAAAAAAGATAGCTTCGGCTGATAATCTCACTTGATACGCCTTCCTCTGAGATTGTCACGAATTTGAAATTTGTCCTTCCAAGAGGCACTGCAATCGGTTCCGTATATTTCAGGCTATCCTTGGTTGGATTAGAACCGTCTGTGGTATAATATACAGTTTCCCCTTCCGGCACTGCCACTTCGATATTCGTTGGAACACGATAGGTGCCGCTATACAAGAGCACTTCCGGCGGATCCGGCTCAATAAGATTTATCACATACCAGTTTCGTGCAATTTCACTTTTAATGCCATAATCATTTACAAAAACAGCCGCCACCTGATATTCCCCTGATTCAAGGAACAAAGGGGAAGTATAAACTTCGCTTTTCTCGTTCGGATTGCTTCCATCCAGCGTGTAATATATTTTTCCCGTAGTATTGGCAGTCATCTTCAAGGTAATGACTTTGTCATAATTCCCCGATTCATATCCAAATTCAGGCGTCATTGCCATGTACTGTTGAAAATGATTTATGATATCTGCATCAGCACAGGATGTCAACAGAAAATTGATTTCTTCGTATCTGCCTTCTTCATCGTAGATATAGATGATGCTTTCATATGCTCTTTCTTTATCTTCATATTCCAGCTTGCCTCTCTCCACCAATTGAATCAGGATATCCGCTGCCATCTGTTTTTCGCCCATCTGATAATAGTAATTGGACTCCATAAGCACAAGATCTGCAGCATCATCCTTGAGCTGTCTTGCTCTTTCCAGATAAGAAATTGCTTCTTCATACGCTTGCATTTCTGCATATTTTCTCGCCTGTTCTATCTGATATGTCACAGAAAATCTGTGATACATGGACACGATTACATAAGCCGCCGCCACAGTGACTGCGATAAAGGTGATTAGACTGGCAAGAAGCCAGTTCTTCCCCCTCTCCCGAAACAGAAAAGAAGTAGGCTTTTTTTTCTTGTCCTTTTTTGCCTTGGCTTCACTTTCCGGCTTTGTCTTCTCAAGGACTTGGCTGCTTCCCTCTATCTCCTCCGCAACTGTGGATAAGGTTTCTATTATACTGTTTTCAAATTCAGGTTCAAAGTCGGGCACCATCTGTATTTCCATCCCGCACTTTTCACAATATAAATGGCCCTCTGCCATCTCACATCCACAACTGGGACACTTCATAGCTGCCTCCCCTTCCTCTGCCAAGCCAGTTTACAGAGTGCACCGTCATTATTTAGACTGTAACTCCACAGACTCAATACAGTTATTTAGAAGCATGGCGATTGTCATAGGTCCCACGCCGCCTGGAACAGGCGTAATCGCGCCGCAGACCGGTTCAACATCTTCAAAATCCACATCACCGCACAATTTGTTGTTCTCATCCCTGTTGATTCCCACATCGATTACCACGGCGCCTTCTTTCACATATTCCCTGGTAATCATTTTAGGCTTCCCGATTGCCACAATCAGAATATCTGCCCTGCCTGTCACTTCCTTTAGATTCTTGGTACGCGAATGTGCTATGGTTACCGTGGCATTCTCGCGAAGTAAAAGGATGGACATAGGCTTGCCTACAATATTACTTCTGCCAAGCACCACACATTCCTTACCCTCAATGGAAACACCGCTTCTTTTAAGCAGCTGAATGATACCTGCGGGAGTGCAGGATACAAATCCCTTCTGTCCGATGCACAGCGCACCCACACTCTGGGGATGAAAACCGTCCACATCTTTCTTAGAATCGATTGCTTTAATGACGGTATCCTCATCAATATGTGACGGAAGAGGCAGCTGAACTAAGATACCGTTCACATCCTTTTTGCCGTTAAGCTCCTGTATCAGTGCTAAAAGCTCTTCCTGCGTCGTTTCTTCCGGAAGCTCATAGGATAATGAACCGATTCCGATATACTCGCATCCCTTTTTCTTGTTTCTGACATAAACACTGGATGCCGGATTATCTCCCACCTGAATGACTGCAAGAGTCACTTCGATTCCCCTGGCATGGAGTTCCGCCGCTTTCTGCTTTAACTCATCCTTGATCTGTGTTGAAATTGTTTTTCCATCAATGATTGCTGCCATCTATTTTCCACCTTTCCCTATTCTTCTAAAAAAGTCCTGTTATTACACCATCATCATCCACATCAATACGAAATGCCGCCGGCTGCTTAGGAAGCCCCGGCATTGTCATAACTGCTCCCGTAAGCACCACGACGAACCCTGCTCCTGCCGAAACATAAGCTTCTCTCACATTCATCTTAAATTTCTCTGGTCTGCCCAAAAGCGCCGGGTCATCTGAAAGGGAATACTGGGTTTTTGCCATGCACACCGGCATATTTCCAAATCCTAATTTTTCCAATTCTGCAAGCTGCTTTTCAGCCTGCCCGGCATAATTTACGCCTTCTGCGCCATAAATTTCCTTTGCCACCACTTCTATCTTTTCTTTCAAGCTTAAATTGTCCTCATACAACAACTTAAATTCACTCTTTTTATGTTCCAGCGTCTTTAGCACTTCCTTCGCAAGTGCGATACCGCCTTCTCCGCCCTTTTCCCATACTTCTGAAAGTGCGAACGCACATCCCCGCTCTGTACAGAATTCTCTTACATATGCAGTTTCCGCCTCTGTGTCCGTTGCAAAACTGTTTAAAGTCACTACTACCGGAACTCCATACTTCTGCAGGTTTTCAATGTGCTTTTCCAGATTGACAATTCCTCTTTTAAGGGCATCTAAATTTTCTTTCCCGAGCAGCTCCTTGGGAATGCCTCCATTATATTTCAGCGCACGGATTGTTGCGACCAGCACAACTGCGTCCGGCTTAAGTTCTGCCATCCTGCATTTGATATCAAAAAACTTTTCAGCGCCCAAATCAGCACCAAATCCCGCTTCCGTAATGACATAATCAGCCATCTTAAGAGCAGCCTTAGTGGCGCGCACAGAATTGCATCCATGCGCGATATTGGCAAACGGTCCCCCATGCACAAGCGCCGGCGTATGTTCCAGCGTCTGGATAAGATTGGGCTTCATGGCATCTTTAAGCAGGGCTGCCATCGCACCCACTGCATTTAAATCGCCTGCAGTTACCGGCTTCCCATGATAATCATAGGCAGCCACCATCTGACCAAGCCGCTGTTTCAAGTCTTTCATATCGTTTGCAAGGCAAAGCACCGCCATTACCTCCGATGCCACCGTGATGACAAAGTGATCCTCTCTCACCGTTCCGTCAGTCTTTGTGCCAAGCCCTACCACGATATTGCGCAGGACCCTGTCATTCATATCAAGGCATCTTTTCCACACCACCCTTCTGGTGTCGATTCCAAGTTCATTTCCCTGCTGTATATGATTGTCAATAAGCGCTGCAAGAAGATTATTGGCAGACGTAATCGCATGGAAATCTCCTGTAAAATGAAGGTTCAGATCTTCCATTGGGACTACCTGGGCATATCCGCCGCCTGCGGCGCCGCCCTTGATGCCAAAGCAGGGACCAAGGGAAGGCTCCCTAAGTGCGATTACTGCCTTTTTACCGAGTTTTCCAAAAGCCTGTCCTAATCCTACACTGGTGGTGGTTTTTCCTTCTCCTGCCGGCGTTGGATTGATTGCAGTGACTAAAATCAGCTTCCCGTCAGGATTAACAGACTGTCTTTCTAAGCATTCATCTGAAATCTTAGCTTTATATTTTCCGTATAATTCCAGCTCCTGCTCATCAATCTGAAGTGTTTTTGCCACTTCCCAAATGGGAATCAATTCTGCTTCCTGTGCGATTTGAATATCCGTCTTCATTCTAATCCTCCTGTTCTTATAAGGACTCCTCTATATACTGTTCAAACTGTTCTGCGCTCATCAGCACCTTGCGCGGCTTGGTTCCTTCTTCTTCACCAACCACTCCTGCCTCACAGAGCTGATCCATGATTCTTGCTGCCCGGTTAAAACCGATCTTAAATACGCGCTGAAGCATCCCTATGGATGCCTTGTCTTTTTCTATAATAAATTTAGCTGCGTCAACAAAATATTGATCCCGCTCCGTGCCTTCCGCTCCGCCGGCACCGCCTCCCATGCCGCTTCCGCCGGCGGCAATCTTCTCTTGGATATCGGTATCATAGATATTTCCAAGCGTCTGATTCTTTAAAAACTCAACCACATCCGACACTTCTTTATCAGAGACGAACGCCCCCTGCACTCTTGCAGGCTTGCTATACCCTTGTGGGTAAAAGAGCATATCGCCCTTTCCAAGCAGCTTTTCCGCACCGTTCATATCAAGAATCGTACGTGAATCCACACCGCTGGATACACTAAATGCCACCCTGCTTGGCATATTGGCTTTAATAAGCCCAGTGATAACATCTACCGAAGGCCGCTGGGTAGCGATGATCAGATGAATCCCTGCCGCCCTTGCAAGCTGGGCGAGACGGCAGATAGACTCCTCCACCTCACCGGGACATACCATCATAAGGTCTGCAAGTTCGTCTACGATAATAACGATCTGCGGCATCTTGGAGGGTGCCTCAGCGTCTCCTTTTTCTTTCATCGCTTCGACTTTTTTATTATACCCCTTCAAATCTCTTACATTAAAGTCTGCAAATTTCTGATACCTGTCCGTCATCTCGGCAACGCCCCACTGGAGTGCCGCTGATGCTTTCTTTGGATCCGTCACAACTGGAATGAGAAGATGGGGAATGCCATTATACACGCTAAGCTCCACCACCTTAGGATCAACCATAATAAGCTTTACATCGTCCGGATGCGCTTTGTACAGAATGCTCATAATCAGTGTATTGATGCAGACAGATTTACCGGATCCTGTCGCCCCTGCAATCAGCATATGGGGCATTTTAGCAATATCTGCCATTACCACCTTACCTCCGATATCTTTTCCGACTGCAAACGCCAGATTGGAAGGAAACTCTTTAAACTCTTTGCTCTCAAAAAGATCTCGAAGGGCTACCATCATATTCTCTTTATTTGGCACTTCGATTCCCACTGCCGCCTTGCCTGGAATCGGCGCTTCAATTCTAATATCCGTTGCTGCCAGATTTAACTTAATATCATCGGTAAGCCCCACAATCTTGCTGACTTTGACGCCCTGCTCCGGTTGAAGCTCAAATCTGGTGACAGAAGGTCCCTGACTGATATCGGTAACGGTAACACGCACACCAAAGGTCTGCAGTGTCTGTTGGAGCCGCATTGCCGTCTCTTTCAGTTCCCTTGCGGAATCTCCTCCTGCTTTTCCCTTTCCCCTCACCAGCTTACTGATCGGCGGGAATATGTATTTTTTTGGA
Organism: Lachnospiraceae bacterium; assembly: GCA_011959285.1. Taxonomy (GTDB): domain Bacteria; phylum Bacillota; class Clostridia; order Lachnospirales; family Lachnospiraceae; genus Suilimivivens. The sequence goes on from BLLW01000028.1 coordinate 22,373, forward strand.
ATACGTTCTTTTGGAACCTGTATTTGCGGCTGCGCAGCCGCCATCTCTTTTACCGGGCTTTCTGATACCGCTGCCACAGGACGGATTCTTTCAGGCTGCCTTATCGGTTCTTCACATACCGGCTCTCTGTGTATTTCCTCCGGTATGCTATCTTCCTGCACACCGCCTGGAAGCTCCTCGAGCAGTTCAGTTTCCTCATTATCTGCATATAAGCTTGTTATCTCCGAAAGTTCGTCATTACCTTCTTCCTCTTCTAAATAGGCGCTATTAATCCTTATCTTATCAAAATCAAATTCTTCCTGCTGTATCTGCCCAGGCTCTTCTTTCACCTGCTCTATTTGCTCCTCAAAATCCGTCAGATTGATCTCATGAATATCATCCCTTGTCCTATGCCGTTCTTCTTTGTCTTCTGTCAGCGTCGTATCGATCATAACACCGGAAACCTTTTTGTCCATGCGGAGAATCTTTTCATTCTCACGTTCTTCTTCCCGCAGTCTTCGTTCTTCTTCCCGACGCTCTCTTTCTGCTTCCTGCTCTCTTCTGCGTTCCATAGCCCTTTCCCTGCGATACGCCGCATCTTCCTTAGAACGCTCATAAACCTTTCTTCCTCCGGATTTAACGCCTGATACGAAGGACTTGTCCGTCAATACCACAAGAGATATGATCACTGCAACTAAAACCACCAGAACCGTTCCAATCATTCCCAAAAAATGAAAGCATAAATACGCAAGAGAACCGGCAAGCACGCCTCCTCCATTATGCGCTTCACTACACCGTATATAAATTTCATTTACCTGATAGCTTTCAACAGCTTCCAGCCCTCCCGCAAAAAGTTCACACACCATTCCCGCAAGAAGAAACAACAAAACACCTGCAACAAGCTTACGCGTCGCTATTACATTACCGCTGTTTACCATTCCAAAAGCAATCATGAAGAATAAAACAAGAGGCATGACATAGGCAGTTAGCCCAAAAATGCCAAACATAATATCACTTACGGTATTTCCCATCACTCCTGCAATTCCAAAATTACATAAAAATAAAAAGATTGCGGCTGCAAACAAGGCAATCAAAATAATTTCATTTCTGATTGCCACATCCATAGGTTCGCTTTTGCTGCGTGAATTTGTTGTTTTTCTTTGATAATTTCCTCTTCCGGCGCTCTTCCTGCCCGCAGATGAACGACTCCTGCCGGAACTGCCTTTCCTTGTCTGTGCCATACTAAATCCCCTTTGAGTATCTTCCAGATACTCACATAATCTTTTATAGTATAGCATTTTCATCAATCCTTGTCACCAATAAACATTTTTTTGTTATTTCTTTTTCTTTTTTGCAATTAAAGAATGAAGTTTTTCCATTGCCTCCCGGATTCCGCCCGTCTCATTGATGATTCCTTCCGCCACTGCTTCCTCTCCCACCAGAATGGTTCCCACATCCTTGGTAAGCACGCCAGTCTCCATCATCAGCTCTTCAAATCTGTTTTTGGTAATCTTACAGTGACCGCATACGAACCCTGTAATTCTGTTCTGGATCTGCCTGAAATAATCAAAGGTCTGGGGAACCCCAATGACCATTCCATTCATCCTCACAGGATGGATGACCATCGTCCCCGTGGGAACGATATAAGAATAATTTGTGCTCACAGCAATAGGCACGCCGATAGAATGGCTTCCGCCTAATACCAGTGACACGGTAGGCTTGCTCAAAGATGCAATCATTTCCGCAATCGCCAGCCCCGCCTCCACATCTCCGCCCATAGTATTTAACAAAATCAAAACCCCGTCTATATCCTTGCTGTCCTCAATCGCCGCAAGTTCCGGCAGAACATGTTCATATTTGGTCGTTTTGGAATTTGTTCCAAGATTGTCATGTCCTTCTACTTCTCCGATCACCGAAATTAAATGTATGGTGTGAGACTTTCCATTTTTGTCTAAGGTAACCTGACCAGTTTCCTCTATCCGCTCATCCCTATGCTTTTCTTCTTCCACCTTTTTTCCTGACATATCTGCGCCTCTCTTTTCCGAAATAAATTTAAAAAGAACTGCCAAAAGCAGTCCCTTTTAGTATATTTCCTGTGCGATTTTTTATTCAGAAGATTTTATATGTCAAAATCATCATTTTCATTGATTTTCACATCAAACTCCATCCTGCACTCGTCAAGATCAAAGTCCATATCCTTTTTCACATGTTTTTTGGGAACCGGAAGGGGATTCTCAAGAAGCCTGACCTTTCTGCCGTCTTGTGTGACCACATAATCTCCTATCTCTTCTGCCGGCATTTCCGGCTCCGCTGCTTGTTCTTTCACTTCAGCTTCCGGTGCTTTATAACACACTGCCTCCGCTTCTGGAATGCTTCCTTCCTCCACAGCTTCTGCCGCATCATTCGGCGCCTCATCCTGAATTACCTGCATCTTAACTTCGGGTGCCTGCTCTTTGACCACACTTTCTGTCTTTTTTGATTTCACAATGCAATAAACTGCCTGACAGAGAACACCTGCCAGAAGGGCGCCGCCAAGCCATAAGGAAAAGGCTGCTGAAACATCCTGACATCGTTCCGGAAACCCCTGAAACTGATGGATCCACCAGTAAAACTGGTCTACGATGGTATCACCGGTCAAGCCTGTATACTTTATAAGCGTAGCAGATAGTCCAATCAGCAGCCCAGTCAACAGATGCCAGATTTGTGTCCTGACCTTCATGACCCGCTCTTTGTTTTTTAACTCTTTCTCCTGCTTTTGAAGCGTGATCTTACTCTTAAGCTCCTTGAAATGGCAGATTAGAACATACACCATCACCGTCAGCAAAAGCCATCCCAGATAATTCCAAATGCACATCATTCCTGCAAGGAAGCCTGTCAGTTTTAAATAAAGTCCCTGCCATACTTTTTTTTTCCATTCTCCTTTTCGTGCCCTGTCATGAAAATATCCCAGTAACACAAGAAGCGCCGAAAAATGCAGCATAAAATAATTTTCAGGCGACACAGAAAAAACGGATTGCAGAATCCACGGCGAAACAATCAAAATACCGGAAGAGACAAATCCTGCCAGCCTGCCAAACAGCATACTGATGCCTGCAAGCAGCAAGACAACCCATAAGACCTGAATCACCAGCTGATAAATCCCCACTGCATCAATCAAATTTCCCGTAAATTTCAGCAGTCTTGACAAATTTCTGGTATATGCATAGGAAAGACCTGAATTTAACACAGGTTCCTGCTTTTGCGCCCGTATCATGGCATAGGTAAAATAGCCGTATGTATCAAGCATCGAACGACCGCCAAAAATGAAATACTGTATTCTGCTGGTTGCTGCCACAAAAAACCACAAAAGTAAAAGCAGCCAGTTCTTTTTTTTATTCATCCCAGTTATGGTATACTGCTTGCACATCATCTTCTTCATCCAGTAAATCAAGTATCTTCTGCAGACTCTTTACCGCTGCCTCATCCGTAAGTTCTACATAGTTCTGGGGTATCATGGTCACTTCTGCAGAAACCATTGCTATATTTGCATCTTGAAGCGCTTTCAGCACCGCATCAAAATCATCTGGATCTGTAAGTATCTCGAAACTGTCTTCCTCTTCTGCAAAATCTTCTGCACCCGCATCTAAAGCCAGCATCATAAGTTCGTCGGAGTCTCCTTCATATTCCTCCTTGTCAATGATAATCTGCCCTTTCTTGTCGAACATAAAGGACACACAGCCCGGTGTTCCCACATTTCCATTTCCCTTAGTAAAGGCGTTTCTCACATTTGCTGCCGTCCTGTTCTGATTGTCGGTAAGCGCATCAACAATGATGGCAATTCCATTCGGACCATAACCTTCATAAGTAATATACTTGTAATTGACACTTCCTGCATCCCCCGCCGCTTTCTTGATTCCTCTTTCAATGGTATCATTGGGCATGTTATTAGATTTTGCTTTTGCAATGACCTGCGCCAGTTTTGAATTGTTTGCCGGGTCCGGTCCGCCTTCCTTTACAGCTACCGCAATTTCTCTTCCAAGGATGGTAAAGATTTTCCCTTTAGCCGCATCATTTTTCTCCTTCTTATGTTTGATGTTCGCAAATTTTGAATGTCCTGACATATTCTTTCTCCTTTACATCTGTTCATTTTCTGTTTCGTTTTCTTCTGATTTTATCTCTTTTTCGTCTTCCAGTTTCTTCTCGGGAAGCTTTTTTACAAGAACACTTTTGATCATTCTGTTTTTTACCTGTATAATCTTAAAATGATATCCGTCCACGTTAATGGAAAAATCCTCATCTTCCTCATCCGGAATCTTATCCATCTTGGAAATCATAAAACCATTTAAGGTCTCAAACTCCTGCTCATTAAAAGAAATTCCAAACCGTTCTTCTAATTCTTCAAGAGGCGTAATTCCTTCTATGATATATTCATCAGCATTTTCTGTCTCTTCGATATGCTCCTCTTCTTCATCATATTCATCCATAATATTTCCCACGATTTCTTCCAAGATATCCTCCATGGCAACCAGTCCTGTTGTTTGTCCATATTCATCCACCACGATCACCATCTGGGTTTTGGTATGCTGCATGATCTGAAACAGCGCGTCTATATTTTTGGTCTCCGGTATGAACATGGTCTCTCTTACAAGACCTTCTATGTCCCCCACCATAAGCCCCATATTTCCTTCTTCCCTGTGGGCACGCATGGCGTCCCTGAAATGAAGGATTCCAATCACATGGTCGATATTCTCATCATACACCGGAAACCTGCTCTTGCTCTCACTGAGCATATAGTCAAGCGCATCTCCTAACATCATATTCCTATCGATTCCCAGAATATTTGACCTATGAGTCATGATATCCTTTGCCTCTTTGTCGCCAAACTCAAAAATATTGGTGATCATCTCTGCTTCCGTTGCCAAAAGCACACCCTGCTCATGTCCTTCATTGACCATGGATATGATTTCTTCTTCTGTCACATCCTCTCCACTTTTATCTGCATGAATGCCCAAAACCCGCAGAATCCCCTTTGACGTCACAGACACAAGACCTGTTACCGGACTAAAGAGCCGGGTGATGCAATAAATCAGATTGATACACGCATAGGACCATTTTCCTGCATAGCGCACGCCCAGCCGTTTGGGAATCAACACGCCGAAAGTCAATAATATGTACAGAAGTACCGCTCCTGCAAGGAAAAGCGCCACGGCAGAAACCACCGCAGGCGGTATCACAGAATCTGACAATTTCTCCATGACGCCTCTTTCTATAAGCCGCCCTGCCACTCTGCCGAAGACCCGTAAGAAAAATGCTCCCATGACCAGATTAATCAACGTCACCACAAGCTGAACCGTATTGATATACTGCTCTGGGCTTACTGCGATCTCATAGAGCCGTCCTGCTTTCTTATTTCCTGTCTCTTCAAATTGCTCTGATAACTCCTTTGCATTCAGCTCCTTGACTGCCGCGCCAAATCCATAAAAAAGCATGTCGGTAAAAAGCAACACAAAAAAAACAATATAACTGGCCGTAGGCCCGCCGTCCTCCATTCTTCTATCTCCTTTTGTACAAAATATCACATTAGACTATATCATTTCCTGTTCTTATCGTCAAGGTCTGCATTGGCTTACATATATGTACCCAGTTCAAGACTGACCATGAGCCCGCGGTTCACCTGTCGCATGATATCTTCATCTAAGTGGCATACCTTGTCTTTCAGACGCTTTTTATCTATGGTTCGGAGCTGTTCTAAGAGAATGACAGAATCCTTCACCATATCATATCTCCCTGCACTTAATTCTATGTGCGTAGGCAGCTTTGCCTTATTCATCTTAGATGTAATCGCCGCACAGATTACCGTTGGACTGTGTCTGTTCCCCACATCATTCTGTATAATCAGCACCGGTCTGATGCCACCCTGCTCTGACCCCACCACCGGTCTTAAATCTGCGTAATAAATATCCCCTCTTCTCACTTCTTCACACACCCTTCATTTCAACAATAGGATATTTTCAAGTCAATAAGTAGTATAACCGTATTGTCAGAAGGTATTCAGATGCAGTTAAAAATCCTTATAGTATTCCTCTATGCACAGGATTTCCCCGCCTTTTTTATAGATTCTCGGCACACGCTTGCCGATATCACATGCAAACTCATAATTGAATCTGCCGGAAAGAACGCCTAGTTCCTCCATTGTGATTTGCTCATCTCCATCACATCCAATCAGCGTCACCGTATCCCCCTGTGCCGCCCCCGGGATATGCGTCACATCTATCATAAACTGATCCATGCATACCCGCCCCAAAATAGGCGCTCTTTGTCCATGTACCAGTACAAATCCTTTTCCTGACAATCCTCTGGGATAACCGTCCCCGTATCCAATGGGAATGGTAGCGATCCGCATCTTTTCTTCTGCAACAAAGGTACTCCCATAGCTCACTCCAGTGCCTTTTTGTATTTCCTTTATATATACAATGGTGCTGTAGAGGGAAAGCGCTGGTGCAAGTCTTACAATATCCTTCTGCACCTGGTTAGATGGCAATAATCCATAGAGGGTTATGCCTGCCCTCACCAGATCCATATTTGCCCTTGGCAGCTCTAAGATCCCCGCACTGTTCGAACAATGCTTTAAGGGAATTTCTCTGCCGGTCCTATCCTTAATCAACGCAAGGAACTGTTCAAATAATATGATCTGACCTTCTGCCGCCGACTTATCTGCCTCATCGGCTCTCGCAAAATGGGTAAAGATTCCCTCCACTTCAATTCCATCCGTTTCAAAAGCCCTCTCCACAAAGCAAACCCCTTCTTCATCTGCCCGTACACCGATTCTGCTCATCCCTGTGTCCACTTTGATATGAATCTTTGCCTTCTTATGAATCCCCTTCTTTTCAAGACGTGCGGCGGCATCTGAGAGTTCTCTCAACGTGTCATACCGGAAGACCGCCATCCTGACCTCTTCCTGTATCAGTTTTTCATAGCTATATGGGAAGGTATAGCCAAGAATCAGAATGGGTTTAGAAATCCCGGCATCTTTAAGCAGACATGCCTCTTCCGCTGTCGCCACTGCAAACCCATGAAGGAACGCAAGGGGTTCCAGTTCCCGCGCAATGGGCACAGCCCCATGACCATATCCATCTGTTTTAATCACTGCAATCATCTCTGTTTTAGACGCAATATTTTTTTTCATATTCTCCATATTGTATCTGATTGCATCCAAATCTATTTCCGCATAAACTCTCTTAAGCCTATAGATGATATCCTCTTTTTTCACCCTGCTTCCTCTATTCCTCTGCCCTTGCAGACTGTATTTTAAACCATTTATGCCTCCCTCATCACAAAGGAAAGCTTATTAAGCATATCCGACGCAGTCATTCCATAACGTCCCTCTTTTAAAGATGCCTCTTCCCCGGCAAGGCCATGTAGGTATACCCCTAGGCATGCCGCGTCAAAAATCTCCTTCTTTTGCGCAAGCAGTCCTCCGATTATGCCTGCCAGCACATCACCGCTGCCTGCCCCTGCCATTGCATCATTCCCGGACGTATTAATATAAACCTCTCTTTTTCCATCCTGCGCAACCATTGTTACAGCATCCTTCGCTGCCACCACGCAGTGGAGTTCTTTAGCAAGTGCATAAACCAGCTCTTCCCTGTGCTTTTGATATTCCTCTATTAAGGTACCTGTAAGACGTGCCAGCTCGCCTGGGTGAGGCGTTATGACCAGCCTTCCCGTTCCATATCCTGCAGCAAGCATACGCAGATTTTCATGCGCGGCAATCAGATTAAGCGCATCTGCATCCAGCACAAGAGGACCGGCTGCCTCTTCCAAAATATATTTCAGCAATTGATACGCGCTTTTCTTCATTCCCATTCCCGGACCTGCAACTATGACATCTGCCCAGTCTATAGACTTTTCTAACTTTTCTTTGTCAGGTTCCTCATCAAAGGTATAGAGCATAGCTTCCGGAACCGCATTCTGCAGGATTTCCCTATTGCAGGAAGGCGTTATAATTTTGACCATGCCTGCACCGGTTTTCAGAATACTTCTCCCGCACAAAATGCATGCTCCTCCCATATCCTGACATCCCGAAAGGAGCAGTACCTTTCCGAAAGTGCCTTTATTTCCGTCCGGTCTTCTTTTAGGAAGAAGCTCTGCTACATCGCTCCTTTCATAACAAAACGCTGCCGGAGGCTCCTTTCCAAACGACTGCCGGGTAATCCCGATATCCTTGACAATCAGTTCTCCCGTATACTCTCTTCCCGGATACAAAAGATGCCCTCTTTTTGCAAATGCAAAACTCACCGTAAGATCTGCCCGTACCGCACTGCCTAAAATGCTGCCGGTATCTGCACAAATCCCTGAAGGTATATCCACACTTAAAATAACAGCCCCTCTTCTTCCGCAGGCATTGATTTTCTCTATAACATCATAATATATGCCCTCAACGTTTCTGGATAACCCGATTCCAAACAAAGCATCTATAACCATATCATATTCTTTCATCTCAAAATTGCTCTGTATGGAAAACCCTGAATTTTTGAGGATAGCAGCCTGGGCTTTTGTTTCAACACTCATTTTTGCTTGGTTTCCTGCCATAAAAAAAACAACTTCCGAGCCTTTAAATGCTAACAATCTGCCAATTGCAAGCCCGTCACCCCCATTATTTCCGCATCCTGCCGCAATCAGCACCTTCCCAGGTACATGCCCCTTCCTTAAAATCACCTCCACTGCCGCAAGCGCAGCACGTTCCATAAGAACCATTGAAGGGATACCAATCCGATCACTGGTATCCCTGTCATATGCTTTCATTTCATGTGCTTTCAATACATATTTCATTTCACACAAGCCTCATTACTTTCTGCCGCCATCCGGATTCTCGATTTTATACTTCGTATCAAACAGATTGATCACGTCTGCCCCAAAAATATCATGCATATAAGAATAGAGTTCCTGATTCACCGTTTCCTTTTCCTGCTTTAGAATCAGCTTCTCCTTCAGTTCTTCCTTCACTTGTGCAACCCACTTGGTGATTTCTTCGATATCCCTTTCGTTTTCTTTGAGCCTGTCATAGCATATTTCCATAGTCATCAACATCAGTTCCTTATTGACCTTGTCGATCTGCCTTGGAAGTTCTAATAACTCATCCTCATACACTGCAATCTTCTGATTACACTCTCCCATAAGGCGTTTGCTCTCATCCGTCTTCTTTCTCGCTCTTGCATCATTTCCTGAAGAAGCCTCGCTTGCATTTTCCATAATTCCCTGCATCAGTCTTCTCTTCAATTTCTTGATCTCTTTGATCTCTGTATTCGCCTTGCCCTGCTTCTTTAAGAGTTCGTTCAATTCTTCTTCCCGTTTTTTTAACCGCTTATTGGGTTCTGCCTGCGTAAACAGTTTATGCCATTTATTATCCAGTGTAAGGATTGGTATCTTTTTGCTTGCCAGCGCAGGTTTATATATATCGTCTGATCTTGACATATGCATACCTCCGTGATTTTCTTTTATAGATTACTTTTAGGTGTCTTTGCCGATTCGCTTTCATACTGGTTTATGTTATAAGCCAGCTTCATCAGACTGTCCGACAAATGCACATTTTCTACCTGAATTTCCCTGGGAACATTTAAATCTACATGGGCAAAATTCCATATACCCTTAATTCCGTTCTTTACCAATTTTTCAGCCACCCCTGCGGCTTCCCCCTTAGGTATGGTAAGGACGGCAATATCAATTTCATTTTGCTTTACAAAAGATTCCATCTCCTCCATAGGCTTAATTTCCAGATTTCGTATTTTTTTGCCGTAAAGCGCTGGATTTTTATCAAATATCCCTTTAAACAAAAAGCCTCTTCTCTCAAAGTTCATATAATTTGCCAGTGCCTGCCCCAGATTTCCTGCGCCGATGATGATCAGGTTATGGGTCTTCTCAAGTCCCAATATCCTGCCGATTTCCTCATAAAGGTATTCCACCTTATACCCATATCCCTGTTGCCCAAAACCACCAAAATTATTAAAATCCTGCCGAATCTGGGATGCTGTGACCTTCATTAGATCACTCAGTTCCTGGGATGAGATTCTTTCGATTCCTTCGTCCTTAAGCTCCCCTAAATACCGAAAATACCTTGGGAGCCGTCCAATCACAGCCTGTGAGATTTCTTTATTGTCCACCCGGATTGCCTCCTGTTACGCATGCGCATCACGTGCACACCGCATACGCTATATAAATTTGATTATAAAAATAATATATAACACTGTTAAAATAATGTCAATTCATTGACATTCCCTTTTATCATCTGTAAACTGTTACTGTCACTGTTTTGCTGCTTATAAAACAGCGTCATGCACCAGCTTAACGAAAGGAATGATCACTATGATTTTATCATGTCAAAATATTTCAAAGGCATTTTCTGAACAGCCTGTGCTGTGTAATGTTTCATTTCATATCGAAGATTACGATAAAGCCGCTATTGTGGGCATAAACGGCGCCGGCAAGACTACCCTTTTACGCATTATCGTCGGGGAGCAGTCTGCCGACGAGGGAATGGTTTCCCTCGCCAAAGGAAAAACTTTGGGGTATCTGGCTCAGAATCAGGATGTAAACAGCAATCATACCATCTATGATGAGCTCCTTAGTGTCAAATCGGATATTATCGAGATGGAACGCAAAATCCGCCAGATCGAACTTTCCATGAAGCAGGCGGAAGGAAAAAGCTTAGATGAACTGATGGAAACCTATACCCGGCTCACCCACGCCTTTGAGCTTGCAAACGGCTACGCCTACAAGAGTGAGATCACAGGAGTCTTAAAGGGACTTGGCTTTCTGGAAGAGGAATTTTCCAAGCAGATTTCCACCTTATCCGGCGGACAGAAGACCCGGATTGCCTTAGGGCGGCTTCTGCTCCTTAAACCTGACCTTATCATTTTGGATGAGCCTACCAACCATCTGGACTTAAATTCCATCGCCTGGCTGGAAACCTATCTGCTCAACTACAAGGGCGCAGTTCTCATTGTTTCCCATGACCGCTATTTCCTTGACCGGATCACCGGGAAGATTATTGAGCTTGATCAGACAAAGGCGACCTCCTTTACAGGCAACTATTCTGCCTATGCCGTAAAGAAAGAACAGCTGCGTGCCGCCGAATTAAATGCCTATCTCAAGCAGCAGCAGGAAATCAAGCACCAGGAGGAAGTGATTGAAAAGTTAAAGTCCTTCAATCGTGAAAAATCCATAAGGCGGGCAGAAAGCCGGGAAAAAATGTTAAGCAAAATCGAAGTTTTAGATAAGCCCACCACAGCACGCACGGATATCCATATGACGCTGACCCCCAGATGCATAAGCGGCAACGATGTGCTGCACATAGAAGGTCTTGCCAAATCTTTTGGAAAGCAGACGCTTTTTGCCGATATGGGTATGGATTTAAAGCGCGGGGAACATGTAGCCATTATCGGCGATAACGGCACCGGCAAAACCACCATTTTAAAAATCATTAATAACTTGATAGACGCTGACGCCGGCGCCATCACCTTAGGCACGAATGTACATATCGGCTACTATGACCAGGAGCATCACGTCCTGCATATGGAAAAAACGCTGTTTGAAGAAATATCCGATGCCTATCCTTACTTAAACAACACAGAAATCCGCAGCACCCTTGCCGCCTTCCTTTTTACCGGCGAGGACGTTTACAAGCGAATTGAAGATCTAAGCGGCGGAGAACGGGGACGGGTATCCCTTGCAAAGCTTATGCTTTCAGAGTCCAACTTCCTGATTCTGGATGAGCCTACCAACCATCTGGACATCACCTCCAAGGAAATTCTCGAGGACGCTTTAAATGCTTATGAAGGTACGGTCCTTTATGTGTCTCATGACCGTTATTTCATCAACCGCACCGCCAGCAGGATTTTAGAATTATCTGGCGGCAGGCTGACCAGCTATCTGGGCAATTACGACTATTATCTTGAAAAGAAAACCGCTTCCGGCGAAAAGAATCTTTCGCAGGAAAGCGCTTCCAAAAAGGATGCCCCTGCCTCTGACACGAAACTGGACTGGCAGGCACAAAAAGAGATGCAGGCAAAAGCCAGAAAAAGGGAAAATGACTTGCGAAAGTGTGAAGAATCCATCACTTCTTTAGAGGAACAGCTCTCAGAGATTGAAAACAGCATGAGCCAGCCCGATGTAGCGACGGATGTGGCGAAACTGCAAGAATTGACAAAGCGGCAGCAGAATCTGAATGAGAAGCTGCTGCCGCTGTATGAGCAATGGGAATTGCTTTTAAATGAATGATTTTATAATGAATCAAATGTCTCCCTGATTGCTTTGATAAAATCAAGGCTGTTTAAAATAACCGGGTTTTCACAGGTTGAGATAAGGGATAGACTCTTGGTCATCTTTCCGTCCTCCACCGTTTTGATGCATGCCTGCTCCAGCTTGTCGGCAAATGCCATCAGTTCCGGAATCTTGTCCAGTTCTCCTCTCTTGCGCAGGGCTCCGGTCCATGCGAAGATTGTGGCAATGGAATTGGTGGAGGTCTCTTCTCCCTTTAAGTGCTTATAGTAATGGCGCTGAACCGTTCCGTGCGCCGCCTCATATTCATAGACACCGCTGGGAGATACCAGAACCGATGTCATCATGGAAAGATCCCCATAAGCAGTCGCCACCATATCTGACATCACATCGCCGTCGTAATTCTTACATGCCCATATAAAACCGCCTTCTGAACGGATCACCCGTGCAACCGCATCATCAATCAGCGTATAGAAATATTCTATGCCCAGCTTTTCAAATTTATCCTTGTATTCTGCCTCATAAATCTCCTGGAAGATATCCTTGAAGGTGTGATCATATTTCTTGGAAATAGTATCCTTAGTAGCAAACCAAAGATCCTGCTTTGTATCGACAGCATAATTGAAACATGCCCTTGCAAAGCTGGAAATGGATTTTTCCGTATTGTGGATGCCCTGCAGGATGCCAGCACCGTCAAAGTCATGAATCAACTCTCTTGTCACGGTACCATCTTCCGCTGTAAATACCAGCTCCGCCTTTCCCTTGCCGGGAACCTTTATTTCGGTATTCTTATATACGTCGCCGTAAGCGTGGCGGGCAATGGTGATCGGTTTGGTCCAATTCTTTACATAAGGAACGATTCCTTTAATCAGAATCGGCGACCGGAACACCGTTCCGTCCAAAATCGCTCTGATGGTGCCGTTCGGACTCTTCCACATTTCTTTCAGCTGATATTCTGTCATTCTGGCAGCATTGGGCGTAATCGTTGCACACTTGACAGCTACCCCGTACTTCTTTGTTGCCTCCGCACTGTCCACTGTGACCTGGTCATTGGTCTTATTCCGATACTCCAATCCTAAATCATAATACTCTGTCTTTAAATCAATATAAGGGAGCAAAAGCTCGTCCTTGATCATCTGCCAGAGGATTCTGGTCATCTCATCCCCGTCCATCTCCACTAGGGGGGTCGTCATTTTAATCTTTTCCATGTCTTACTCCATTCTTATTTTTTCGTTCTGTCTGCCTGTGCACAGCTGCTTTTGTTAAGCCTTCGCATCCTCTGATTCCAGCAGCTCATGCAGACCATTTTTTACCATATTATCATATGCGTTGTTCATATGGCAAGTGGCTAATCGCTCCGCTTCCTCCGGCTTGCCTGCCCTGATTGCCTCCATGATCTGTCTGTGCTCCTCGTTAGAAGCAATACCGCGCTCTTTGGTAGACAGGGTCTTTTTGCGGATCCGGATTACATACTGGTGAAAATCCTGCAAAAGATTCTGCAGCATCTTAGAATCGCACGCCTCGTACAAAATATGATGGAATCGGTTATCCAGCTCTGTCATCTGCTCCATATGCCCTTTGGAAGCATGAAAACTGGCAATATATACATTTTCCTCCAGTTCCTCCAACTGCTCCGGCGTAATATGTTCCGTTGCAAGACGGGCACACATTCCCTCTAAAGAAGAACGTATCATATAAATGTCCTTCACATCCTTTGCGGTGATTCCCGTCACATAAGCTCCTTTATTGGGCACGATCTGAATCAATCCTTCCAGCTCCAGCTGACGGAATGCCTCCCTGACCGGCGTGCGGCTCACCCCCAGTTCCTCTCCTATGGCAACTTCCCGAAGTTCTTCATTTTCCTTATATTTGCCATTTAAAATGTCTTCCCGCAGTTTATGGAAGACTCTTCCTCTCAAAGAATACTTATCGGTCACTTCCTGCTTCAAATCATAACTGCTCATTACTCATCCGCTTCCCTTTCCTTTACCCGATAGTCATGCCAAGCGCCTTGCAGACCACCTCGATCTGCTCTGTCAGCTCTTTATCCGTCATAACCGTCACACGTCCATCTTCGTACTGCTTATCCACCCATTTCTTTATCTCTGCCACCAGCGGATTGGATTTATCCAGCTGCTTTTCGGCGCTTAAATGAAAATAGGTATTGATCCAATGGGCAATTCCCGCCAGCCCCGATGTATTCGATACGGCACACAGCACCGGTCTGTTCAGGAACTTATCTGTATCAAATATATTATAAATCTCTTCATTCTTTAAAAGACCGTCCGCATGGATGCCCGCCCTCGTCACATTAAAATTCTTTCCTACAAAAGGCGTCCTCTCCGGCACATGATAGCCGATTTCCCTCTCATAGTATTCGGCAAGCTCTGTGATCACCGTGGTATCCATACCGTTCAATCCGCCTTTTAGCTGTGCATATTCAAAAATCATTGCCTCTAAAGGCGTATTGCCCGTCCTCTCTCCGATTCCGAACAAAGAAGTATTGACTCCGGAGCATCCATAGAGCCACGCCGTGGTGGAATTGACCACCGCTTTATAGAAATCATTATGTCCATGCCACTCCAGCAGTTCATGGGGAACACCCGCATGGGTATGAAGGGCATAAATGATTCCCTGGACACTTCTGGGAATCACCGCGCCCGAATAATTCACCCCATATCCCATAGTATCGCAGGCACGCACCTTGATCGGTATCTGATATTCCTCCATAAGCTTCATAAGTTCTAAGCAGAAGGGAACCACATAGCCATAAATATCCGCTCTTGTAATATCCTCCAGATGACATCTGACGCTGATGCCTTCCTCAAGACAATCCCTCACAACACTTAAATAATGCTCCATTGCTTGCTTTCTGGTCATCTTAAGCTTTAAGAAAATATGATAATCCGAGCAGCTTACCAAAATCCCCGTTTCTTTCATTCCAATTTCTTTTACCAGTTTAAAGTCTTCCTTGCTGGCACGGATCCAGCTGGTCACTTCCGGGAATTCATACCCCCGCTCCATACATTGATATACGGCATCCCGATCTTTCTTGCTGTAAAGAAAGAACTCGCTGGCGCGGATCATACCGTTTGGACCGCCTAAGCGGTGCAGATAATCATAGATTGTGACGATCTGCTCTGTGGTATAAGGCGCTCTGGACTGCTGACCATCCCTGAAGGTGGTATCTGTGATCCAGATATCCTTCGGCATATTGTGGGGCACGATTCTGTCATTAAAAGGAATTTTAGGCACCTCTGAATAGGGGAACATATTTCTGAACACATTGGGTTTTTCCACATCATCCAGAATATACATATGTTCCTCAATTTCAAGCAGATTGTTCTTTATATTAAGTGACACCGGACGGTCTAAAAAAGGATTGTTTTCAGCCATCTTGCTCTCTCCCTTCTTTTGTATATCTTCTTTTCTAATCCATGTATCATTGTATACAATCTGCCATCTTCTGTCAATGCTTTATTTAAGCAGCCTGTCAATTTGTATCATTCCCCATCCCTGCTTGCTCCAGGGCTCTTTCAGATCCCTGGAAGTGTAAAGAAGCTTCTGCTTCGCCTGTTCATTGGTATAAAAGGGATATTTCTGCAAAAGCAGCGCCAGCGCACCCGAAACAACAGGCGTTGCCATGGATGTGCCACTCTTTTTAATATAAGCATTTCTGTAATATCGTCCTCTTTTTTCAATTCCGGAATTACATGATATGATGTCCGTTCCCGGTGCCACCACATCTGGCTTCTTGATTGCATAAGGGCTTGGACCGCGGCTGGAATAATTTTCACATAAGTGCTCCCTGTCGCCAAAGTAGCCGCCTTCATGGCATCCCACCGTAATCACTTTCCTCCTTGCCCCTAATGGCGAGATTGTCATGGGTTTGGGTCCCATGTTCCCTGCAGCGCATACCACTGCGATTCCCTGATCCCAGGCTTCATCCACCAGACTGACCAGCTTTTCCATCCTTCCTTTTTCTGTATCTTCTCCCATGCCAATTGAAATATTCAAAATGCGGATGTCATACGCGTGCTGCTTTTCAAGTACCCACTCTATCCCTCTTACCATGGTCTCGATATTGCCGTCTCCCAGATAATCCAGTACTTTTCCTACCACGATCCTGGTGTGCGGCGCGATTCCTTTGTACTGTCCCTTTGAAATCTGTCCGCTTCCGCACAGACATCCTGCCACATGGGTCCCATGACCGCTGTCATCATAAAGGGCGCTTTTTCCATTTACAAAATCTTTGAAATCTATAATTCTATTATAAAAATCAGGATGAACCGCTATTCCTGTATCCAGCATCGCTACCGTTATTCCCTTGTTTCCGCAGGCATTAACCAGTTCATCACTGCATCCTACTTGCTGCCTTACCCGAAGCATACAAAACTCCCGGCTTTTTATTTATGATATGCCGGGAGCTTTGAACAGTTCATTTATTTAATTAAATCCTTTTTCCTCTTTCCTGTATAGAAAAATAATGCCACGGAACCGGCAAAAAGCCCTAACGCCAAAAACCATTTCGGATGCAGGAAATCTCCGGTGTCCGGCGTGTCATCCTTCCTGCCCGATGCGTTCGCTGCTCCTGCCGATGCCTGCCCGCCAGCATCTGTATACTGATAAATGCCGAATGGCGAAAAATGATTGGTGGTAAGCTGAATATAATCACCATCCTCCATAGGAACAATCCGGTGCTCTACCGCCTCCAATTGCCCATCCTGATCCAGCGTGACTACATGCAGATTATCTGCAGTCACCCCCTCAGGCATCTTAAACGATATATTAATATACTGCTTTCCCAGTCTGGTGATCGGTACACTTCCCGACGCATCATAGAGGGCTATCTCATAGGCGCTCAAACCCGAAGGCGTTTTTCCTCCATAAAGTTCTCCATAAGCTACCGTAATCTTATCTGCCGCCTGATCTGAATCCGATATCTTTAGGATATAAGGATCGCTGTCGCCGGGAATAGACGCTGACACATTTTCGCCTTCCGGAATCATCTGACTATTAATGTGCATCGCAATCCCTTTTTCCCCTGTGGCGCCTACACCTGCCCGGTTATCTGCTATCTGGCTGCCCGATTCGTTATAAACAATCCCGTTAAAACCATATGTTCCCGTTTCAAGTACAGTTCCGTCAAGGCTTTCCGCCCCGTCAGGAATCACTGCGGTTTTTAAATTCTGAAAAGCATATGCCCGGTATTCCTGATTTGCAAGCCGTCCTGCCACCTTTCCCATAGAAAGTTCTGGCAGCTCTTTTCCCTCAAATACCACCGTGTCCGTTCCATTTGTCAGCGCATATGCCCCTAAGCCGATTTCCTTGGCGGACGCAGGTATCACTACCTTGGACAGCGGACAGTTCATAAACGCCCTGTCGTCTATCCTTGTCAAGCACTTGCCGCCGTTTACCGTCTTTAAATTCCGGCAGTTCATAAATGCCTCTTCCCCTATTACCTGTACCGTATCCGGAATATTTACTGCCGTAATACCCATATGCTCCTTAAATGCTCCAGAGCCGATCTGCTTCACGCCATTAGGAATATTTACCACGCTGTCGGCTCCTGAATAGGCGATTAATATTCCATCCCCTGCAATCAAAAATGGAGCATCCGGCGTGTTGGTATCTGCAATCCACGGCGTATCGGCAAAGGCATAGGGTTCAATCTCCGTCACCGAATCGGGAATCGAAACTTCTTTCAGGTTTTCACAATGGTAAAATGCACCGTACTCTATTTTCGTCACGCCTTCCGGAATCGTAACAGAAGTAAGCCCTGACCTTGCAAAGGAAAACTCACCGATTTGTGTAATACCATCCTCTATTTCATATTCTGTAAGTCCGCTGTTCTGATAAAATGCCTGTGAAGCAATCTTATGATCATCTACAACAGTGTATTTAGGAAAATCTTTTCCCTTCTGTGCATTATCCGCCAGCAGATTTCCCATTTTTTCCGCCGGTTCCTGTGCCTCGGCGCTGACTGCGGGAGGCGCAGCAAAATCTGACAAATCGATTCTGCTGGTTGCCTGCGTGCCGCTGAACACCACCGGCTGCCTGTTATCGATAAAAATAACCGCCCTTCCAGATACAATACTGGATTGCCCCAGCAGGTTCTTGTCATTTTCAATATCCTTTACCGGCTCATACTCCTGTTCCGGCGGCTGCGGCGCAGGCGTGCTGACAACTTCCGTTCCGGGCGCTGTATTTTCCGAATCAGGACTGAACGGTTTAACCTCTTCATTGGGGGAAGCCTCTGGTTCTACCACCTGTGCGTCCTGTACATCTTCATATTCTGTCTCCTCAACCTCTGAAGTCTTACGAGCCGCAGCGTACTGCCCGCTATACGTTCCCGGTGTTGCCTCAAATTCTACTCTTGGACAGCCGTCAAATGCCGAATCACTTATTTTTGCTATAGAATCCGGCAATTTAACCTGTGTCAGGTTCACACAATCCTCAAATGCCTTGGCGCCAATTCCTCTTATGGTCAGTGGAATCGTCACCTCTTTCAGATTAATACAATTTGAAAACGCGTACGCCG
The DNA here is from genome assembly GCA_011959285.1 of Lachnospiraceae bacterium. Classification (GTDB taxonomy): domain Bacteria; phylum Bacillota; class Clostridia; order Lachnospirales; family Lachnospiraceae; genus Suilimivivens. Next base: position 41,148 of record BLLW01000028.1, read on the forward strand.
GTATTTCATAAATGCCGCTTCCTAAGTGAACCTTCTCAATATAAGGATTACCCCAAAAAGCATATCCGGTGATTTCCTTCACCGTGCTCGGCAGCGTATATGCTCCCTTTTCATGGGCAGGCATCAGTGCGTACACCTTCGTCATCTCGTCATCGTACAGAATACCATCAGAATAAAATAAATAAGTATTATCCTCCGAAAGCGTCAGATCTTTCAGTTGACTGCTTCCTGCAAAAACACCTGTCCCTAAAGATTTAACTCTTGCGCCAAGGGTCACATTCACCAATTCCTTATCGTTGCTGAAAGCAGCGGTGTCAATTTTTTCAACCCCATCTCCCACAACGATTGTTCTTAAACTGTCACAATCTGCAAAGGCACGATAACCAATGGACTCTACTTCCCCTTCAATCGTCACCTTTATCACATAATCATTTCCGGCAAATGCTTCTTCTCCAATTTCTTTTACACCCACAGGAATAGACACGACTTCCGCCGTGCCCGTATATTTCATTAATTTGTCTCCATCCATTTCAAAATCAGATGCAACCGCTACTGCTTCCACATCTGATACTGGTACCTGAGTGACCGCTATTGCTGTAAGAAGCAATAGCGCACTCAGAGATTTAAATATTTTCTTATTCATAGGAACTCCTATGCGTTTTTAGTATTTAGTACCATCTTCTTATCTCTCTTGAAAAAGAGAATCAGTGAAGTACATGCCAGACCAAGGGCTAAGAACCACTTGGGATGTATCGGATCACCCGTCTTCGGCGTCGCATCTATGGTTGCCTCCGTCAGATTTGCCGTATCCACATAAATCACATAAGGTGAGAAATGCGTAGCCGTAAAGTTTACACAAGGCACACCGCCCACTGTGGTAAATCTGGTGTTCAAATCCTCCAGTCCGCCATTTGACACTGCAGCCACCCGGTTGTTTCCTGCATACTGAATCAGTTCATCCGGCAATGGAAGTGTCAGGTTTACGGAAATTCCCGATGTATCTGCTATTTTAATTCTTCCAGTCGAATCATACAGGCTGATATCCATAGGCAGATATTGAATTCTACTGATATCTCCATATCTTGCCTGCAATGCTGCGATTACTGCATCTGTTGCCATCTGATCTTCTGTCACTTTAACCACAAAGTTATCAGTAGCACCGCTTACTGTCGCACCTGCAAGATTTGTGTTAGAGATTCCCGGTTTTGTCACTTCAACGACCGTACCATTGCTGCTGTTTCCAGTGCCGCCTCCAGAACTTCCCGTTCCTCCGCCGCTTCCGCCGGAGCCTGAACCTCCTGAACTTCCGCTGCCCGTCTTATAGGTTGCCGTTACCGCAACATTTGCTGCCGGCATGGTAAAGGTCGTGGATGACGCATTTGGATTGGCAAAGCCTACCCCTGCAGTAGATGAAGTCCATCTGTCGAATACCTGACCCTCTCCCCTGTAGTAAGCATTAATTGCAACAATCGCACCTGCCGGATAGCTTCCGCTTCCGCTTCCACCTGAAACGGATACGGTGTATTTCACCACATTGTCCCCGTTTGCCGGAGTTGCTGTAGGTGTGGCTGTCGGTCCAGGGCTTCCCTTAGGCTTATCTGTAGGCTTCGGTCCAGGCTGACCTGAAGGCTGTGGATACCCTGAAGGCTGCGGGTATCCGGAAGGCAAAGGACCTGCGCCCGGTTCGTAATACGCAACAATATTCATATCCTCGACTACCTTTGAAAAGTCAGAGGGAATCCATCTTATAAAGGTATACCCCGGCTTTGTAGGAGGTACCGGCGGTCTCGCCTTGCCCTCATGATCTACCATCTGCGTATCTAATACCGTTCCATCACTATCATAAAATACAACTTTATGTCTGCTTGCACTGCCAGAGTTATCCTTATACAATGCCGAAACAATAATGTCAGCAGTAACATTCGTATAGTCTCTGGACCATCTGTCAAAAGTAAATCCTTCATGTTCCGGCGGTTCCGGCGCTGTTGCACTCTTTCCAGCTCCTACCTTCTCTGTCTTAAGGATTTCGCCTGTCTGGCTGTCTGTAAATGTTACAGTATATACATTATCACTATAATTGGCATACAAATCCATATCGCGGACAACCTTAGAAAAATCAGCCGACCATCCAACGAATGCATACCCTTCTACATTAGGATCCTCAGGCGGAACTGCTGCTTCGCCGTCAGCCACCTTTGTCTCATGATAGAGCGCCGGCGTACGGTCCGGATAATTGGGATAATTCCAAAATCTTACTTCATGCATAATAAGAGGCTTGAAGTAGGTCGGATTAATATAATAGTAAGCTTCTGCATAAGTATCTGCTGCATCACCCTCTGTACAATAGAAGGTAACGGGTCTGTGACCTTCATTGATATGATCAACCTCCGGTCTTCCCTTGTCGTCCAGCTTGATCTCTCCATTTTCCTCAATCACATCAGCAAATGCATCATTTTCAATCAGTGTAACGCTTGAAGGAATTTCCAGATAAGAAACATTACTGTTCCAAAAAGCGCCGTCTCTAATGCTCTTCGCTGTCGTGGGGAGCTTCACGCTGTAGATGCGCCCCGTCCGTGAAAAAGCTTCTCTGGGAATCGTGCTTATCGAAGAAGATGTAAGATCCACACTACCGATTCCATTACAATCCTTAAAGGCTTCTTCTGCAATTTCCGTGACTGTCTCCAGTCCCTCTGGTCCTACCTGCGGGCTTCCTACAGTCTCTCCTCTCGCCTCAAGGCATTCAATAATTTTCGTCTTTGCACCATCTGTAAGACCAAAAATAATCTGATTCTCACATGTAAAGTTAGTGCTTTCTCCAAATTTGACATCCTGCAGTTTATCACACCCAGCAAAAGGTCTCAAGCCCAATTCTGCTACGCTGGGCGCAATTTCTACATTCGCAAGGCTGGAACAGTTCTTAAATGCATAATTATCAATCCTATTCCCGCCAGCCATGTAAACACCTGTAAGTTTAGGCAATCCTGCGAAAGCATACGGTTCCACGGTCTCCACAGTGTGCATTGTAATAGAATTAATATGCTCATTAACCTTTAATCCCCCAGGCGCAGGTGCAGGATTGGGCGAAGCATTCGGGTCTGGCGACGTCGACGGAGCCGGAACTGCGCCTCCCAGCGAATTGCCCTCTCTGTCTACGCCAGAGAAAATCCCCTCCGCAATTGCTTCTATTCCATCTGGAAGATTGATATTCAGTGCGGAATTTACAATGTCCAACTGATCCTGGGTAGGAACATTCTTGTTGTCGCTTAAGTAATCATTATAAGCACGCATTGCATCTACTGCCGCCTTCACATATTCATCCGTCATATACGGGAAGGAATCCAACGTATATTTGTTAATTTCATCGTACCTCGGATAATCCAGCAGCTCATTTTTGTCGGTCTGCCAGTTATATTTTACCGTCAGGTTCGTAGGCCAGCCGCTATAATATGTTATGTATGTATTTGCCTGCTGTCCGCCCACGTTGATATTGTTTTTCGAATCCATTGCATATTTAAATGGTGCCGAAGATTCAGAAACAGTCCCGGTAAACGTCAGCTCTGGTACATCATCTACCTTTCCATTTGTCGGGCAATCTTTTTGGTGATAAGACACATCTTGTGTATTAAAAGCCCTGTCCTGAATTACCAAATTTGAATTCTCTGGCTGCGTAAAAATAACAGCCTCCAAACTATGACATCCCTTAAAAGCATCAGTTTCAATCAAATTAACAGATGCTGGTATATAAATTTTTTTAATACGACAATTGTCTCTAAAGCTGCTGGCAGAAATCGTGCTGACACCATATTGACCTATCTTCTCGGGAATTTGAATCACCGTACAATCAGGATCAAGTTCCATTTCAATTAGCTGATTTTTTGTATTTACTATAAAGGTGGACGGATGTTCCGCGTCTTCTGGACAATGCACT
>BLLW01000029.1 GCA_011959285.1 Lachnospiraceae bacterium
GGCATAATGCGCTGGAAGATGTGGAGGGGTATCAGTATCTGGGCGTAGGGGATATATCAGATTACTACAAAGAATCCTTTTGCCGAATCATGCTCCCTAAGGCGCGGAGTACCAATTTGAGGACAGATCATGGATATGCCTATCTGCATGGGGTGCAGATTACGCTGGATGTGAATAATTTTTTCTACGGCAATACACTGATGGACAATATGAAGGAAGTTACGGATGTAAGATATGGATCCAGGGAGGCAGACGAAAATGTGATACGCAATCTGCAGAAGACCAGTATGGTTTCAGTTCCCGTATTTAAGGATGCCGTGCTTATGGAAATAAGTTATGAGAAAAAGGGAAGCAGAAGCGGTCAGTATTTCCCGAAAGCAGAAATTTTTGAGTATATCAGGATGGACAGTGAAAATTACCTTGCGGTGGAAATCTATCTGTCAGGCGAGGATTACGATGATTCCACGAATGCTGTGATCAGGGAACTGGAAAATGCGTATGGGATTGATTTGTCGAACTATTATAATGAAGAATCATCAGAAGCAAATGGGGAGCCGTCTGAAATTACGGACAGCATAGAGCCTTTCGTTACGGTGGCAGCGATGATGGGGAACGAGGCAGACGAAAGCAGGGAAGACCTCCCCGATGCCGTACTTTGGTTCAATGCCACCTACGCGCCGCTTACCTACAGCAATGGGTGGGATTGGAGGATGGTAGGCGGAGTGGAGCCTACGGAAGAAATGATAGAGATCAAGAAATATGGACTCAAGTCCAGCTGGAAAGTAAGTGACAGGCAGACTGCGCTGGAAACCGCCAGGAACCTGCAGGAGAACGGACACAGGGGAAGCTTCCAGAAATGTATGGATGAACTGGATGAACTGGGGCTTCTTGAGTTGGAAGAAAAGGAATTTAAGAAAGAATTTTTGAAATCTGAAATCGAAGACAAGGATTACCGTTATGTGCTGGCTTACAATATGCATCAGGCAGGTTTTGACGCTGATGATATGGCGGCGTGGGATTTATGCAGAGTAAATCAGCTGTATGCGGACTATTATATCTGCGGATATATGACCTACGAGGAAGCCATGGATGCATCCCTTGAAAATTCCCTTATCCTGCAGCAGATGTATTCCTCCTGGGAGGAAATGGTGGAAGGATATATGCTGGGATATCAGTTCTGGAGCAGGGATTCAGGAACGGGCGAGGATTCTTCTACGAAGGAAAGATATCACTTTTATGAACTCCTGCGGGAATCACAGGACAGCCCCTATATGCTTGACTGGGATATGAAGCTGGAAAAAAGCTGGTAGCGGACTGCGCCTAAAATAAATAGGAGGATTTCAGTAAAAAGAGAAAGATAATGATAAAAACTAATACAAAAGATATGACAATAGGCAGCCCGGCGCGTTTGCTGCTGACATTTTCCATGCCTCTTATGCTGGGCAATTTGTTTCAGCAACTATATACATTTGTGGATGCACTAATTGTGGGACAGTGTGTGAGTGCTCATGCATTGGCAGCGCTTGGCGCAACTGAATGGCTGACTTTTATCATGTTCGGCGTAATTTCAGGGATGACCCAAGGGTGTTCGGTGGTGATTGCCCGCTTTTTTGGTGAAAAACGGATTGAACTTCTTAAGAAGGCTGTCTACGCATGCTTATGGCTTGCGGCAGCAGGAGCAGTTCTATTTGTATTGGTCGGACAAATAATTATAGGTCCTATGTTGGAAATCTTGCGGACGCCTGTGGAAGTTCATGGGATGACACAGACTTATCTGAGGATTCTTTATGCAGCAGTCCCGGTCACCTTTTTTTATAATATTACAGCAGCTATACTGCGTGCGCTTGGGAATAGCAAAAAGCCCCTTCATGCTATGATGATAGCTTCTCTTGGCAATATTGTATTCGATCTTTTCTTTGTGATGGGACTTAATATGGGAATTGCAGGAGCTGCGCTAGGCACGGTGCTGGCACAGATATTGGCAGCAGTTTACTGTCTGGCAGCAGTAAGAAAGATTGAAATATGCCGCCTTGGAAAAGAAAGCAGGGTGTTGGATGGCAGGATTTTACGGGAAGAAATCAAAATGGGCATTCCCATGGGCGTGCAAAATATCATTACCGCTATTGGCGGTCTGGTGGTGCAGGCAACGGTCAATGGTTTTGGAATCCTGTTCCTGACAGGGTATGCTGCTGCAAATAAGTTGTATGTGCTGCTGGAAATTGCCGCCACTTCGTATGGACAGGGCATCCTGACCTATACGGCACAGAATATAGGAAACGGCGATGCTAAGAGGATACGCGGCGGATTATATGCTGCATTGCTGATTGGGGCAGCTACAGCCCTTATCATGTCAGGCATTATGGTTTTTGCCGGAGGAGATATCGTGGGACTTTTTATCAAAGAACATGAGAACGGCGCAGAGGAAATGATAAGGGTCGGATATCATTACTTATGTGTGCTGTCGCTTGGTTTTCCCCTGCTTTACTGGCTTTATGTGTTTAGAGCCTGTATTCAGGGAATGGGAGATTCCATAATCCCTATGCTGTCTAGTCTGGTACAGGTATTTATGCGAGTGATGTGTGCCCTGCTGCTTACACGTATGGTAGGGAAGGAAGGCATTTTCTGGGGAGAAGTGCTTGCCTGGACTGGAGCGGACCTGCTTTTGTCTTTTATATGTGTGAAGAGAATTTCAAGAATCCATGGCACTTAATTTTTTACAGGATTTCTTCACATCTGAATAAAAATAGTCGTTACATAAGATGGTTTATATGGTATGATTACTATAAAAAATGCTTTGAGTTGAAAAGGGGATATGTTTCAGGCACTGCGCGGTGGAGCCGACTAAGAATGGTGGAGACATAAAATGGATCGATTACACTATAAGAGTATCAATGAAAAACAAAAGAGGAAGACGGCTGTTTATGCCATAATAGGTGGGAGCATCATTGTATCGATTCTTCTGCTTACTTCCATATGGGTTTCAAGTATGGCAAGAGCAGGGACAAGCCAGGCTGTGAGCAGGGTCAGTGAATTTTATTTAGAGGAGTTAGCGGGGCGAAGAGCAGAGGTGGTTTCAGAGGAATTGAAAAATGGCTTTGCATATATGAAAAATGCCCTTGAGATACTTGACGAATCAGATTTGGAGTCTGAGGAGACGCTTCAGGAATTTTTGGGAAAGGTTAAAAAGCTATATGGCATTGACAGATTTGCGCTGGTTAATGAAAACGGAATCGTTTATACGGAACACGATACTACATCTGGTTTCAGTAAATACAGCTTCCTTTCAGAGGAATTGACAGAGCCCGTAATCAGCACAGCAAATCTTCATGGCGCCAAAAAACAGGTGATTTTGGCGGCGCCTGTGGAGAATGTGGATTTTATGGGTTCGCAGATTAAGGTGTGCTTTGTCCAGATTAATATTGATGAAATGATTAGTTCCATGACGCTTCAAACTGGTGATAATGAAACTTACTGCGGCTTGTATCACCACAATGGAGAAAGTCTGACAAATAATGATTTTGGCAATTTCAAAGCGGAAAATAATCTTCTTACGATACTTGAAAATGCACAAATAGATGAGAAGTTCAGCTATGAACAGATGGAAAATGATTTTATAACTGGAAATCCGGGTCAAATATCCTTTAATTATCTCGGTTCCCGGCAGGATTTGTGCTATGTTCCTGTGGAAGGCACAAATTGGATGCTTACGATTTTGATTGGGGATAATGTCATCAGCGACCAGATCAGTTCCATCAGCTCTGGTATGATGAAACGCAGCATTACTCAGATTATCCTTACGGTGGTGGTAATGCTTGGGGTATTTATGGTATTGATTCATCAGTCAAGGAAGAGTGCGCGCATCCTTTTAGAGCAGGAAAAGGCAGACGGAGATAAAATAAGAGCTGCCTTTGCGCAGGTCGAAAGACAGCAGATGGCAATGGAGAATATCCATGCTGCCATGGGTTCTGGATTATGGAGCATGGAATTTGATGAGAAGGGAGAGATGGCATCCTGTACATGGTCAGAGGTTTTCCGTAAAATGGTGGGTTATGAGAGCAAAGAAGCGTTTCCAGACAGGATTGAATCATGGGCGGATTTGCTGTACGAGGAAGACAAGGAATGGGTGCTGAAGGAATACTGGGATACGGTAAAAGACTATACAGGCGAGAAAACATATGATGTGGAGTACCGGCTTTTGACAAGACATGCCGGCGTAAGATGGTTCCATGCAGCCGGCAGGCTGTCCAGACGTGAAGATGGGTCGCCGATTACCTTTGTGGGACTTTTTGTGGATATCGATGATGAGAAGAAGATGGAAGAACGCTTAAGGAAGCAGAAGGTCGATCTTGAGGATGCTCTTGCAGCGGCACAGCATGCCAATCGTGCAAAGACAGTCTTTCTTAACAATATGTCTCACGATATCAGAACGCCTATGAATGCTATAATTGGTTTTACTTCCTTAGCGGCAACACATCTCGACAACAAGGAACAGGTTCAGGATTATCTGTCAAAGATTACCACCTCCAGCAATCACCTGCTCAGCCTTATTAATGATGTGCTGGATATGAGCCGTATTGAAAGCGGAAAAGTAAAGATTGAAGAGAAAGAAACGTCTCTTCCTGAGGTTATGCATGATTTAAAGACGATCGTACAGTCGGATATTGCCTCAAAGCAGTTGGATTTCTACATTGATACGGCAGATGTGGTAAATGAAAATATTTTATGTGATAAGCTCCGGCTGAATCAGATACTGCTTAATCTTTTGAGCAACGCTATGAAATTTACAAAGCCTGGCGGTATCGTAAGCGTCCGCATTTTGCAGAAGGAGTATGCGCCCGCAGGCTGGGCTTCCTACGAATTCCAAGTAAAGGATACCGGAATCGGGATGAGCAAGGAATTTCTTGCTCATGTCTTTGAACCTTTTGAGCGGGAGAGTACGAGTACCATCAGCGGAATCCAAGGAACCGGTCTGGGGATGGCGATTACCAAAAATATTGTAGATATGATGGGAGGTAAGATTTCGGTTGTCAGTGAAGAGGGAAAGGGAACAATCTTTACTGTTGCATTAAAGTTCAGGACGTGTTCCGGCACAGTACGGCAGGAGGTTGTGCCAGAGCTTAAAGGACTGCGTGCGCTGGTGGCAGATGACGATTTTAATACCTGCTCCAGTGTTACAAGGATGCTTTCTATTATCGGTATGAGACCGGATTGGACGACTTCCGGCAAGGAGGCGGTGCTCCGCGTTAAAATGGCAGGAGAGCAGAATGATGAATATGCTGCTTATATTATAGACTGGCTGATGCCGGATATGAATGGAATTGAAGTGGTAAGGCGTATTCGAGGGATTATTGGGGATGAGAAGCCGATTATAATCCTGACGGCTTATGACTGGTCGGATATAGAAGAAGAGGCAAGGAAGGCTGGCGTTACAGCGTTTTGTTCAAAGCCGATCTTCCTATCGGAACTTAGAGAAATTTTAGAGTCGCCGTTTACAGTAAATAAACAGGAAGATACAGAATCTGAAAATGAAATTTTCTTTAATGGAAAGAAAATACTTCTTGTTGAAGATAATGAGATAAACCAGGAAATTGCTGTAGAGATTCTAAAGGAAATGGGATTTATTATGGATGTGGCTGGCGACGGTTCAATCGCAGTAGATAAGGTAAAGTCGGCAGATTATGGTCAGTATGATTTGATTTTGATGGATATACAGATGCCGATCATGGATGGATACGAGGCAGCAAGACAGATAAGAGCATTGGAGGATCCTATTCTTGCCAATATTCCGATTATCGCAATGACGGCAAATGCCTTTGAGGAAGATAGGAAAGCAGCTTTTGACGCAGGAATGAATGCGCATATAGCAAAGCCTATCGATACGCAGAAGCTGATGGAACTGCTAAAGGATGTATTAAATAAATCATAATGTGCTGCGGACAATGAAAAACCATTGTCCGCAGTCTTTTTAAAATTACAATTCCCTAAAAAGCAGGGTATACGGTGTTATTCAGGAGGGAATCCGCAGCATCTGGCCGATGCTCAACATGTCGCTGGTAAGTCCGTTTAGACGTTTGATATCGTCTACGGTGGTATTGTATCTTCTCGAAATCAGCCAGAGTGTATCGCCAGGACGGACGGTATATTCTATATAAGGTCTAGTGTTCGATGAAGGAATCTTTAAAACCTGCCCTACATCAATCAATGTGCCGGTAAGACCATTCAGGCTTCTGATGGCATCTACGGTGGTTCCGTAGCGCTGGGCAATCAGCCATAAACTGTCTCCTGGCTGCACGATATATTCGATGACGCCGGAACCGGAGCCGTCAGGGTCTGGCTGGGGGATGTTCTGATCGATTCCCAGATATACATTATATAATGCCTGCCACGTAAGAGGACCTACAATGCCATCGGCATTCAAATCCATTGCTCTCTGAAAGGCAATGACTGCCTGCTGGGTGCCGTCTCCAAAGATGCCATCCTGCGCAGGAGCCGGGATGCCGGGGTAATATTCGGAGACAACGTTTAAAAGATATTGCAGTGTGATTACATTCTGTCCGGATGTGCCTAGGCGGAGCATGGCATCCGGCGGTACCGTGCCGATTCCCAGAGAGTTTCCTTCGCTGTCAAGTTCCCCGAGTCTTGCCACGGCAGTATATAGATTGGAAATTTTATACCAGGTGGATTTACCTACGATACCATCCGGTGTCAGATTGAAAATATTCTGGAATTTGATGACGGCAGCTTTTGTGCTGTCCCCAAATACGCCTGTTTCATCTGTTATGGCAGGGATAGCGGGATAGTTTTTCCGTATTCGATTCAGGTAGGCTTGAATGGTCTGCACATCAAGTCCTCTGCTTCCGGCTTTTAATGGGGTACCGGGGTAAGAGGAGAGGACGCCGGAGATGATATTTGTCTCAACAATCTCAATGTCGTTGGGGTAATAAGAGCGCAGGATCTGAAGAGGGGAAAGCCCCTGGTTTGCCAGTGTGACAGTGCCCCATTGGGAAAGTCCCTGACAGGAAACGGTTGATCCATTACAGAAGGAAGTAAAATAGGGTGCATTCTGTCCACGACGCCTTGCATATTCATTAAAGATTTCATCTACAATTCGGCTGATAGATTCATAAATAGGGCGTCCATAGACAAAATTTTGATCATAGGCAGTGCTGCTTGTGATGTCAAAGTTATAACCCCGGTTTTTATACCATTCAGTATAAACACGATTTAATGCAAATGTGATGATGGCATAAATATTGGCTCTTAAAGAAGCGTCAGGCCAAGTAGGATAAATTTCACTGCTGGCGGCATTTTTTACATAGTCGGGAAAGCTGACCTGTACATTTGCGGCAGATGTGCCAGGGGCGCCTAAGTGGACGGTTATGGGATTGGGAATGGCTACCTGACGCAGCACACGTGGGTCGGCGACGGTACCTTCCTGTTCACGCATCTGATTTGAGGCGACGGCGGGCTTTCCGATAGAGATTTCCGACTGAAAAGGGCTGCGCTGCATGTTCTGCATGGGTACAAGTGCAAGGGGAAGAAATGCCGTTTCTTGATCATAAATGGGAATGTCTGAAAGATATAGGGTGTTGAACCCATTTGCCCTGGCGAGTACATTGTAGCTTATGTACGGCAGGCCAGAAAAATATGGAGTTTGTGAAAAGCGTTTATCCAATGTTTCAAGAGGAATTTCCTTTGCCTCTCCGTTTTCATCTGTCCGTAATTCATATACGCTGTTTCCACGATCGTCTGTTACCCTGATTTGAACACCGTTTAAGGGAACCGCATCGTGGGCTGTGCGTGCCTGTATGGTCAAATAACCGATAGCCATAAATTCAATAGTCTCCTTTTGACACCATGATCCTATAGATTATAAATATGTATCAAAAGCGATAACAGTTCCAATTTGTGCAGATAGAGTGTTATCAATAGATACATTTTGTGTTAAACTTAGATGATAAGAAGAAAAAGACAGCATCGAGGACGAAGGGAGGATAAGATGTATACGTTGGAGTGTTGTGTAGACAGTGTGGAATCTGCTCTGGCAGCAGAAAAAGGCGGGGCAGACAGGCTGGAATTATGCAGTGCGCTTATTATAGGAGGTATTTCTCCAAGCATAGCTTTGTTTGAGCAAATCAGACGGTATGTGCATCTTCCGGTCCGTGTTCTTCTGCGTCCCCGTTTTGGTGACTTCCTCTATACGGAATATGAATTTGAAATATTAAAAAAGGAAGCGGAATTATTTCGGCAGGCAGGAGCCGAAGGAATCGTGATTGGGTGCCTTAGGGAAGACGGAAGCCTCCATATGGAGCAGATGAGGGATTTAATCGGCGCAGCAGGTGGGATGAAGATTACACTGCACCGAGCATTTGATGTATGCGCAGACCCGCTGTGGGCGTATGAGCAGGCAAAGGAGCTTGGAATTGATACGATTCTGACATCGGGACAGGAAAGCAGCTGCATTAAAGGAATGCCGCTTATAAAGCGTTTGTGTAGTCTTTGTGAGGAAATAGATGGACCAAGACTCATGGCAGGAGCAGGTGTGACGCCGGAGGTCATCGGTCAGTTCCTTTCAGACACGCAGGTAAAGGCGTATCATTTATCTGCAAAAACAATTTTAGAAAGCAGTATGCGCTATCGCAGGGAGGGCGTTCCTATGGGGCTTCCGGCAATGAGTGAGTACAGCATATTTAGAACCGACAGTAAAATTGTGGCACAGGCAAAGAAAGTGCTGACAGATTATTTCAGCGCTGAAGCGTCAAAGGAAGAATGAAGGAGGAAAAATGAGAAGTAAAGGACAAGCAGCTTTTTATGCATTAGCTGGAGGGTATCTTTTGTATTTGGCATATCAGTTATTTGAAGGAAGGATGGACAACGGAGGCGAGAATTATTTGATGGCGTTAATTTTCAGCATTTTTTTTGTCGCTGCCGGTGTAGCGATCTTAATTTATACTGCAATGATGTATCGTAAAATGACAAAGCAAGAAGTTCAAGTATTTTCCGAGACAGAAGAGGAAACTGAACTTAAACGAGAGGAACAGCAGAAAGAAAATAGTAATCAGAACCTTCAAAAAGAGGATTTGCAGTAAAAAGTGATCAGAGTGTTGTTTTGCCTGATATATGTGATAAAATAGTAGTATCATACCGAAGAAAGTGATATGGGGAAGGATAAGGGAAGGGTGAAGACGAAGCGGGGGTTACTTTGTGCGGCAATTGTTGTTTTATTATTCTGCGTAAATTTAATAAGTGTTCATGCCAAGCAGGAGGAAAGTAAAGGGCGGGTTCTTTTCATCAGCTCTTATTCTTATGGTAGGACCAACACTCAGGCACAGATAGAAGGCATGAGCGCTAAGATGGGAAAGAATATTGTGCTGGATTATGAGTTCATGGATACGAAGAGAGTGGATGATGCGGTTTCCAGACAGCAGTTTTATGAGAGCATTTCCTATCGGCTGTCAAAATCAGAGCCATATGATGTGATTATTCTTGGGGATGATGCGGCATTTTTATTTGCCATGGAATACAGAGAAGTATTATTTGACGGGATTCCGCTGGTTTATCAGGGAGTGAATGATAAAGATATAACGGCTGAGTTTTTGGAAGAACCGACGATTACAGGAATTGCAGAGGAACTTTCTGTTAAGGAGAATATTGCGTTTGGTCTAACCCTTTATCCATCGGCACGAAAAGTTATTGCCATTTTAGATAACAGTATTACAGGACAGGCAGAGAGGAAGTCTTTTTATAATTGCGCAGAACTTTATCCGGAATTGGAATTTGAAGAAATCAATGCATCGTCGCTTACCACTAATGAACTGCGCAGAGAAATTCGTAAGTTGGGAGAAGATACGCTTCTTCTTTATATTGTGATGACAGAGGATGCCAGCGGTAGGAGATACAGCGATGAGGAGGCATCTCAGATAATCGTCAATCATGCAAGGATTCCAACCCTGTGTATGTTGGAGGACAGAGTGGGAAATGGATTTCTTGGCGGAAATGTGGTTTCAATGTATCGATCCGGAGAAATTGCGGCAGGGATTGCTACTGACATCATTTATGGTTATCAAAACAATGAAATCGGAACCATCATAGACAGTCCCAATGTGTATTGTATAGACGAACTTGCCATGAAGCGGTTTGAACTACCTTTGACGCTGATTCCGGAAGGGGCAGTAGTGATTAATCATCAGCCTTCATTTTGGGAGAGAAATAAGGAGGTTTTGATTCCAGGCAGTATGCTGGTAGTAGTATTACTTATTGCTATTTTCTGGGTTGTGGTTGATAACTATAGGCGCAGAAAGTTGATGGAAGAACTGGAAGAAGCACGGAACATTATGGAGTCTGCTTCACAGCATGATTTTCTGACCGGATTATCGAACAGAAGCAAGTTTATGAGGGATTTGAAGGATTATGTGGCGGCGGGTACACCCTGTACGATTATGATGCTGGATATCGATTATTTTAAGAGTATCAATGATACCTACGGTCATTCGGCAGGTGATGAAGCGCTGAAGCAGCTGGCAGACAGGTTGAAGGAAATGCAGACACCGATACTGACCCCTTACCGCTTTGCAGGGGACGAGTTCATTATTCTTTTAAAGAGCGCCCAGAAAAAAATTGTAGATAAAGAGGTGTTCAAATGCAGCCAGCTTTTTAGGGATCCTTTCATTTTGGCAGGAGAGAAAAAGCAGATTGGAGGCAGCATTGGAATCGCCGCTTATCCTGCTGATGCATTGGAAGTTGAACAATTGATTAATTGTGCGGATGATGCCATGTATCAGGTGAAGAAAAGCGGCAGAAACCATTATGCATTTTATCATGGTCAAATCGGAAGCTGAAATTGGGACAGAACTTCTCTTGCAACATAGAGGGTTCTGTCTTTTTTTACGGATAAAGTCCATTTTACCAAAGTGATGATTCCCCGTTCAATTTCCATACAGGTGATGCAGCGCGGGTGCACACAGCTGCCGGTGTTCATGTAGTAGGGAGCTGCTGGGTCAAGACGAGGTCTATGGGTGTGACCAGTCATTAGAGTTCTTTGGGTGCGCTGGGCATAGTCCCCCAGCCGCTGTTCAATTCTGTCCTTGTGAGTATAGTTTTTTGCCGCGCTGGTTGGGTCGAGCACACCGAAGTGCTCCAGGGTCCGCCATACGTACCTGACAAGGAAGCGATTGAATTTCCACAAGGTGGAATTGAAAAAGTCAGCCTGATGACCATGTGTCAGGTATAATTGACAATCATAACATGCGCTTTTTAATATAATTCCTTCGTAAAAAGACAGTTTTGGAAATAAAGACTGGCTGCATTGGGTGTCCGTACAAAAAAAGGAAGAGCAGACTGAACTGCTATATCCGCGCTTTTTCTTTTCCATATCATGATTTCCGTAGACCATATAGAGCCTGTTCTGACGGTAGAATAGGGAGAGGAGCCAGAACACATTGTTGTGTATTTCGATGATCTGGCTCATCTTCCTGTTTTCCCACAGTTCATCCCCGTCTCCAAGTTCAATATAAGTGAAACCATGTTCGTAGTAATGAGTGAGTGCGGTAAAATATAGGTTTTCATTTTTTAAAAAATTGTCGTTGGAGTCGCCTTTGCCTCTGTGACAGTCGCTGATAATTGCATAACGACTGTATTTATTTAAGGGTAATTCTGGTGCGTTCTCAAAGACACGGGAAAGACGGGAAAAATAGCTCATGGGAAAAGTCCTTTCGGTTTATTTTATTTTGTGCTTGCAATACCTGCGCGGTTTGAGCATCTTGCGGAATGCAAATGGCAGGAGATAGTATAAATACAAAAGTTTATCCACTGTGGAACAAAAATAACGTGTGATACATAAATAAATGCGGCAGAAAAGGCGGTTGGCAAATTGTGCCCAGGCGCGGATCAGGCGTTTAAAGCAACTATAATGCCGATTCTGGGGACCGCCATACTGGATGCGGATTTCATTGCCGCATGAGCGTATACATTCTTCGGGCAAATCTGTTTGACGCAGACTATTTAAGAAACTGTGCAGCATATCGCAATCGGGAAAGAGAATAGAAGTATTCAAGTATAATTGTGAGGGCTTTGAGAATTGCCCCATACAAAAAGCGGTAAGCCACCAAGTTCTCTTAGAAACTGCTGCGAGTGTTGTTTTTTCTTTTGCAAGACAGAAAGACAGAGGCAGCATGTCGCAGTCAGACACAGAATGAAAATGGGCATAGGGGAACTCTTTTTCGGCAAGCAGGTCGTCGGCATAGTAGACGCCGATTTCTGCCCCTGTATTGATTCCATACTGTCCTTTCCAAAATTCAATCAGCCAAGTACGGTTCTGATAAGGAAAATAAACCGGAAGGTAATCAAACACCATGTTAAAAAAAGGCGCCGAACGGTCAAACAGTTCCATGTAGCCGGCTTCCCTCTGCCAAGCGTCGTTTCTGGATGAAATAATGTCCTGAGACTGGTCATAACAGTAGCCAAAAGGCTTTATGAGAGAGTTCAACAGTTCACATTTTTCTATAGGGGTCATAGAACAGATCTTTTTTATTGCCCAGCGTTTACGGCATGTGCCGAGGACTAAAATAAGAAGAATTGCAAAAATTACTATAATGATAGAAAAGTACATAAAATAATTCCTAAAGTATATTCTTGCTATATAATATGTAAACTGCACTATCCGGTGCGCTTGAAAAATGAAATGAATGCAGTATAATGATTAGTAAAAGAGGAAGAAGATTAGAGTAGATTTTAACTGGAATGGAGGCTGGATGTTATGAACATTGAACAGGTTTTGATGCAGCTGGATGAATTGTTTGCGCAGCACAAGGTAGATCAGGTGGAATCTTTTTTAATTCACAGGATAGACGAGGCAGCGGCAGAAGGGGATACAGGTTCGCTAATTACGCTGTTAAATGAAATGATTGGACACTATCGGGAAACAGGGGAGTTTGAAAAATCAATATCCTGCTGCAGGCAGGTGCTGATTCTGACGGAGGAAGTTGGGTTGAAGGGCAGTGTTGCCTATGCGACAACGCTTTTAAACGTGGCGAATGCTTGCAGGGCGGCGGGGCTTCTAAAAGAATCTATGGTGTATTATCAGGAGGTGAAGGGCATATATGTAGAAAAACTTTCGCCCAAAGATTTCCGCTATGCCAGTCTGTATAACAATATGAGTCTTTTGTTTCAGGAGATGGGCGATTATGAGAGTGCATGCGACTGCTTGGAACGAGCTCTCGGCATTGCTTCTATGTATAGTGAGGCGAGAATTGAAACGGCGGTGACCTATACCAATCTTGCCGCATCACAGCTAAAGTTAGGAAGGTTCGATGAGGCGATTGAAAATCTTAAAAAGGCATTTGCTATTTTTGAGATGGATGAGGACAGGGATTATCATTATAGCGGCGCCCTTTCGGCAATGGGGGAAGCTCAGTATCTGGCGGGCAATTTAGAGGAATCCGCCCGCTATTATAAATTGGCGCTCCACGAGATTGAAAGAAATGTGGGTAGGAATAAAGCATATGAAATCACACTTCAAAATTTAAGCGCGGTGACAGAAAAGATACAGGAACTTCCGGTGAAAAGCAGGCAGTTTACAAATGGGATGGAGCTGTGCATAGCTTTTTACGAGGAATACGGCATACCCATGATAAGGAAAAAGTTTCCTGCGTACGAGCAGATGATAGCAGTAGGTCTTGTGGGGGAAGGTTCAGAGTGCTTTGGATTTGACGATCAGGTATCAAGGGATCATGATTTTGGACCGGGCTTCTGCATGTGGCTGACAGACCCGGTATATGATGAAATCGGCGAGGAATTGCAGAAAGCGTATGAAGAACTTCCTGCCACCTATATGGGAATTACCCGGTTCACCACATTGAAAGCACAAAAGAGAGTGGGTGTTTTTAGAATAGGGGATTTTTATGAAAGCCTGATTGGACTTAGGGATGTGCCAACCACACAGAATCAATGGCTGTTTTTGGACGATTACAGGCTTGCCACAGCGGTAAATGGCAGGGTGTTCAGGGATGACTTAGGTGAGTTCTCCAGAATCAGAAGAGGGATCAAGGAGTACTATCCCGAGGACGTAAGAATCAAGAAAATTGCCCGAGAAGCGGCTTTGATGGCGCAGTCAGGGCAGTATAATTATTCCAGAATGTTCGGCAGGGGAGAAAAAGTTACGGCAGCCATTGCCCTTTCAGAATTTATGAAGCATACTATGGCGATGGTCTATCTTTTGAACCGAGTCTATGCCCCTTTTTACAAATGGATGCATAAGGGAATGGAACGCCTAAGGGTACTTCCAGAAATCAGAGATATTCTGAATGCACTGGTGGATTTTCCGGCAGGAGATGAGAGAATCCCTCAGACCATAGAAATCATTGTGGCGTTGATCATTGCAGAAATGAAGAAGCAGGGGTTGACTAGTGGGGAAGACAATTATCTGGATAACCACACGGACAAAATATTAAAAAGCATACCGGAAAAAGAACAGAAGGATGATTCTTTTAAGGCAGCGCTGATTAATGAACTTGTCTCGCTGGAATGGGAGGCTTTTGACCAAGTTAAAAACGAAGGCGGAAGAGCAGAGTGCCAAGACGACTGGAATACCTTCTCTATCATGAGAAAGAGTCAGTATTACACATGGACGGAAGAAATGTTGAAGAGCTATATCAGGGATTTTCACAGGGCGAATGATATGGGCATCAACCTGATTACAGAAAAATACGGACGGATGATGGAAAGCACGGCGCCTTTAAAATATCAGCAGATTAAAGATGCCTTTCCCTCAATCCCGGAAGCCAAAAAGGAGATTATAGAGGAAATCATCAAAATACAGGTGGGCTGGATGGAGGACTTTGCTAGGAAATATCCCAAGGCGGCAGGAAATGCGCGGAGCATCCATACGGCGGAGGATACACCTTATAATA
The DNA here is from genome assembly GCA_011959285.1 of Lachnospiraceae bacterium. Taxonomy (GTDB): domain Bacteria; phylum Bacillota; class Clostridia; order Lachnospirales; family Lachnospiraceae; genus Suilimivivens. Next base: position 14,907 of record BLLW01000029.1, read on the forward strand.
CGTCCTATGAAACGTATTTAAGAGGAGAAATATCCACCTATTCAGATGAGACTTTAGATTTATACGGAAGATTTATAGCACAGTTATGTATGGAAGAAAAGAATCTTGCCCAGCTGACAATGGCGAACACTGCCTTTTTATACGGGTATGCATCTTTGGATGAATTGGAGTCCAAATTGTAGTAAGGAAGCATAAATGTGATTACCGGCATTCAGAAGGCGTACGGCAAATCTATGCGGTTTGCCTTCAGAGTGCCGATTTATCATATGCTTTATCTTATAAGGACATGCTTATACCGTCGGCAACAGCCTGTGCAATTTCATAAAAGCGGCTGTCGAACAGAAGATTATCCCGCTCGGTGTTTATAAATCCGATTTCCACAAGGAGGGCGGGCATCCGGGTCTTGTTAAGAATGATTAAGTTCTTGTGCTCTTGTATGCCGTGATTTACAAAGCCGGTGCGTTCTAATTGAAGATTGATGTTTTCTGCCATTTGCCGGGCTGGTCCGTACAGGTTATAGATTAGTGATTCAACACCTGTATACTGATTGTCATTAGGACTTGAATTTCGGTGTATGGAAACAAAATAATCAGCGTCGGCGGCATTTCCTTCGGCGGCTTTTGTTACGGGAGTTTCATAAACATCTTCTGTGCGCGTATAAACAACATTGATACCGGATTTTTGTAAAAGTTCTCCGATTGCTAGAGTAAGTCTTAGCGTATCGTCTTTTTCCATGCGATCAAGATAGGTGCCGCCGGGATCGTCGCCACCATGTCCGGCGTCTAACATAATTGTTGCCATAGAAACCTCTTAAGATGATTGCTCTTTATATAGTATGAAAAAGAAAGAAACAGGTTCCAGTAGGGTTTTGAACTTGAAATAAGAAAGTGTATATGCAGATGAATGGAGGAAAAGATGGAAAAGAAAGTGAGTAAGTCCTATGAAATCGATATGTGCAATGGACCGCTGCTTGGAAAGATCATGCTTTTTACGTTGCCACTGATGTTATCCGGTATCCTGCAGCTTTTGTTTAATGCTGCCGATGTGATTGTGGTGGGAAGATTTGCAGGGAATGAGGCGCTTGCTGCAGTTGGTTCAACGGGTTCTCTCACCAATCTGCTTGTTAATCTTTTTATTGGATTATCAGTGGGGGCAAATGTACTTGTGGCAAGGTATTATGGAGCGAAGCAGGATGATGAGGTGAGCCAGACGGTACATACCTCCATTTTAGTGAGCGCCGCAGGGGGGATTGTGCTTGCAATCATTGGCATTGTGACAGCAAGACCGCTCTTATTTTTGATGGACACACCGGAAAATGTGATTCAGCACTCGGTGCTGTATATGCGCATTTACTTCCTTGGAATGCCTGTAATGCTGCTATTTAATTTTGGAAGTGCAATTTTAAGAGCAGTAGGAGATACGAGGCGTCCTTTGGTCTATTTAATCATAGCAGGTGTTATAAATGTTGCATTGAATCTTTGCTTTGTCATCCTATTTCATATGGGTGTTGCTGGAGTGGCACTTGCCACAGTGATTGCACAGTGTGTGTCTACTGCGCTGATTATCAGATGCCTGATGCAGAGCGAAAGCAGCTTTAAAGTCTGCTTTGATAAATTACGCATGAATTGGGAGAAGTTCGGAAAGATTGCGGCAATAGGTCTGCCGGCGGGGATACAGGGGTCGTTGTTTTCTATCTCCAATGTGCTGATACAATCGTCCGTCAACTCGTTTGGAGCTATTGCCATGGCAGGGAATACAGCGGGAAGTAATATAGAAGGATTTGTTTACACGGCGATGAACTCAGTCCATCAAACGGCAGTCAGCTTTACGGGACAGAACCTGGGGGGCAGGCGTTATGACAGAATCAATAAAATATTGATAGAATGCCTGTTGTTTGTGACAGCAATCGGTCTTGTGATGGGGAACGGTGCAGTGATTCTTGGACGGCAGATTCTTGGTTTTTATTCTCCGGATCCCCAAGTTATTGCCTATGGCATGCAGAGAATGCAAATTATATGTGCTTTTTATTGTCTCTGCGGCGTCATGGATGTTCTCGTAGGCTGCATTAGAGGGCTCGGATATGCGGTGATGCCTATGATCGTATCTTTGCTGGGAGCCTGCGCATTCAGGGTGGTATGGATCTATACCGTCTTTCAATGGGACAGGAGCCTGCGCACCTTGTATATATCCTATCCGGTATCATGGACGCTCACAGCTCTTGCCCATCTGATCTGTTTTATCGTTGTGCGAAGCAAATTAAAGGAAAAGAAGGAATAAATACATGAATAAGAAGAAATATGAGGCAGTTATATTTGATTTGGACGGGACCTTGCTAAACACCTTGGACGATTTAATGGACAGTGTAAACTTCGGGCTGGAAAAATATCACATGCCCACAAGAACGTTTGAGGAAATCAGAAGGTTCGTAGGAAATGGAGTGCAAAGACTGGTAGAGCGCGCCGTACCGGAGGGAACCGATGCCGACATGCAGAACAAAGTACTTGAAGCTTTTAAGGAGCATTACAGAGAACACTGCAATGATAAGACAAATCTCTACCCTGGAATCCCTCAGCTTTTGAGAGAACTGAAAGCCCGGGGATTTGCAATGGCGATCGTATCCAATAAACTGCAGGAAGGGGTAGACGCATTATATAGCCAATATTTTAAGGCATATCTGCAGACCGCCATTGGTGCGAGAGACGGCATTCACCAAAAACCAGCTCCTGATTCCGTTCTGAAAGCCCTAAAAGATCTGCATATTTCCAAAGAAAATGCCGTCTATATAGGCGATTCAGAAGTAGACATCGCCACAGCCCGAAATGCGCAAATGGACTGCATCACCGTGACATGGGGATTCCGCACTCGGCGGGAACAAGAAGCCGCCGGCGCAGTTACATTTGCCGACTGTCCAGAAGAAATCATTCCATTACTGTATGATACTATAAGAAAAAATTGAATTATAATTTAATTATTTCTTTATTGCTTGAATCGGCTCATTATCTTCCTTTATTCTTCGTAACTGTTAGGGGGATGACTGAGCTGATTTTATATCGAATGTTATATTTTGTGTTACAGACCGCGGCGAAGCTGGAACATAAATCCTGTTTGAGCAATCAGTGGTAATCAATAGAATTTATATATATACATATTGACAATAATGTATATATATGATATATACATTATATACCTAACCAAAGTGAAGGATATATCCAATCAAATACCCCGCCGCAAGCAGTCGTTTATCTTGCGCTTACGGGAATAAAGAAGGGAGATGAAAATGAATATCATAATAAGTAATTCATCTGATAAACCTATTTATGAGCAGATTACCGTTCAGATTAAGAGCATGATTATGAGCGGTCAGCTGAAAGAAGGAGACCCCCTTCCGTCCATGCGCACTTTGGCAAAGGAACTGCGCATCAGCGTCATTACTACCAAACGTGCCTACGAAGATTTGGAGAAGGATGGATTCATTGCAACCATAGTAGGGAAGGGAAGTTTTGTAAAGAAGGCAGACACAAGGTTGGTAAGAGAAGAAAAACTAAAGCAGATTGAAGAAATTCTAAAAAGCGCTGTCTCCACAGCGCAGCAAAGTGGCATAGAGAGAGCAGAACTGGAAGAGATTATTTCCATGATTTATGAAGGTGAGGTTTGAATATTAATAAGAAATTTTATGCTAGGCAGAAGAAGGAGGAAAATGTCATATGTGTATGGAAAATGCAATTTCAGTTAAACATTTGATCAAAGAATATGGAGAATTTAGATTAGATAACATTAGTTTCCAAGTTCCTATGGGAACAATCGTGGGTTTTGTGGGAGAGAACGGAGCAGGCAAAAGCACGACAATCCGGTCTATCTTAGGACTTATCCCAATACAACAGGGTGAGATAGAAATTTTAGGACATAAAATTGACAAAAATGAGCAGCGCGCCGCATGGAGAGAGCAGATTGGCGTGGTGTTCGATGAATGCAATCTGCCTGTTGTATTAAAGGTCAGGGATGTCGGTCACATTATGAAGAATATTTTTAAGACTTGGAAGAATGAAAAGTTTACAGATTATCTGGTACGGTTTGATGTGCCTTTAAATAAGAAAATCAAGGAATTGTCTAAAGGAATGAAAATGAAGCTGTCTATTGCAATTGCATTGTCTCATGACAGCAGGCTGCTTATATTAGATGAAGCAACCAGCGGTCTCGATCCTGTCGTCAGAAGAGAAATATTAGATATTTTTAGGGAGTTTATTGAGGATGAGCAGCACACGGTTTTCCTTTCTTCACATATAACATCTGATATTGAAAAGATTGCAGATTATGTCATGTTGATTCACAAAGGAAAAATCCTATTTACCGAGAATAAGGACGAACTTTTATATAACTATGGCGTTGTCAGATGCAGCAAAGAGCTGGCAGCGTTGATTCCAAAGGAACTTATCGTTGGAAAAGAGGAGAATGCATTTGAGACAAACGTGCTTGTGAAGGATATCGGGAAAATAAGAGAAAGTGCCGCCTTTGAAGAAGCAGGGCAGGGAGACAAAAGCCGCTTTGTACTGGATCGTGCGAATATAGAGGATATTTTACTTTATGTTGTAAAATCAGAGGAAAAAAGGTAAAAGGTATTGAAACTTAGAATGGAGGCAATGATGAAAGGACTTATTTTGAAGGATTTATATGTACTTAAGAGTTTGGGAAAGCAATTTGGACTGGCATTTTGTTTTCTGTTTTTATGGTCGATTATGATGAAGTCATTCAGTTTTTTGATTATTTACTGCGTGATTATGTGCGGATCAATTGTAATGAGCACAATGAGTTATGATGAATCAGTCTCATTCAACCGGTTTGTGCTTACTGCGCCGGTTAATATCAAAATGCTGGTATGGGCAAAGTATGTTCTGATTCTTTTGCTCCTCTTGGCGACATTAGTGGTTGGCGCACTGCTTAACATCTTTCATCTTTTTGGAGCAGAGCAGGCTTTTGAGTGGGGCGGAATTACAGTTGCTGCGGCAATTTTTATGGTGACTAACGCAATTTCTCTGCCTTTCATGTTTAAGTTTGGGGTAGAAAAGGCAAGGTATGTTTATATTTTGTGTATGCTTCTTGTGGGAGGCATCATGGTAGGGACCGAATACCTCGCCCAAAAGAGTGGGATTTCTTTCTTGCAGCTGGAGGAAAGGCTGTCAGAGGGGGGTATCAATATTATTTTCATTGTAATTGCGGCAGCTTCGATGGTGATTTCTTATTTTGCATCCGTGAAGGTTGCCAGCAAAAAAGAGTGGTGAGAGGTTTTCCTTGGCAGAAAGGGAAAAAGTTGTTATAGTTATAGATGGGTTGCAGGTAGAAGCGCAGCTTATGAGAGCCTACGAGAGGCTGAAGGAAGATACGCGGTTTAGAGTTACTTTCCAGAAGGGATTGTACAGACCGGAATACTGGCTTGAGATCATGCCGTCAAAGGCGTCAAAAGCTGTTGCAATCAATGAACTCAAAAAATCTGGAATTGCAGCAAAATCATTTCTTTTGGGGATGCGGTAAATGATATTCCCATGTTCCAGATTTCTGACCAGGCATACGCTGTGGAAAATGCAGTGGAGGAATTAAAATATTACGGATGTTATTTTATCCAATGACCAGGATGGCGTGGCGAAATGGCTGAAGCAGAATGGATGAATTGTATATTATTGAATAAATGCTAAATGGAGATTTAATAAATGGATTGCTATAAAATAAAAAAAATTGAGCATGCAAGGGAAATCAAAGTGCAAGTGCCGGGGTCGAAGAGTATGACCAACCGGGCGCTTTTGCTGGCGGCATTATCAAAGTGCAGATGTATTCTCCGCGGCGTTTTATTCAGCGATGATTCCAGGGCATTTCTGGATAGTCTTGAAAAACTGGGCTTTGAAGTGGAGACGGATGAAGAATCAAAAAATGTGTTGATTCAGGGAACGGGGGGGAGCATTCCCTGCACGCATGCATCTATCGATGTGCGCAGTGCAGGCACAGCGGCAAGATTCCTGACGGTTATGCTTGCGCTTTCCGGAGGAGAATATGAACTTTTAGCGTCACCCCAGATGTGCCGCCGCCCCATGCAGCCTCTTTTGGAACTGTTAAAGAATGCAGGAGTTAAATTTACTTTTAAAGGTGAGGAAAATCATTTTCCCTTTATTATGGAAGCACGCGGAGTTTCTCTTGAGGAGGTTTCCGTTGACACAGGAATCAGCAGCCAGTTTGCCAGTGCCCTTTTAATGTCGGGGGTGCTGCTTGAAAATGGGTTAAAACTCAATTTATCGGGAGACAGGGCAGAGGGGGCATATGTGAAAATGACTCTTGCGATGATGGAACAGTTTGGCATTCTGGTCAGGCGAAAAGGGAATAGCTATCAGGTTCCTCATATGGAGTCCTTTGGGCTTGAGGAATATCAGATTGAACCGGATGTATCCGGGGCATGTTATTTCTATGCAATGGCTCCACTGCTAAAAACAAGTGTTACCGTAAAGAATGTACATAGAAATTCTCTTCAGGGAGATATTAAGTTTCTGGACGTCCTGCAGGAAATGGGATGCTGTATGGAGGACGGAGCGGAAGGGATATTGATAGAAGGAAGCCATCTTGAAAAATATCCGGGAATCGATCTTTCCATGAAGGATTTTTCGGATCAGACCATGACGATGGCGGCTTTGGCGCCTTTTGCCGAGAGCACCTGCTTGATCCGCAATATCGGTCACATCCGATATCAGGAGACAGACCGGATTAGTGCGATTTTAACGGAACTGCAGCGCATGGGAATCCAGTGCGAAGAAGCATCGGAATGTGACGGAATCAGAATTTTCCCCGGTCAGATACAGGAATGTGAAGTTGAGACTTACGACGATCACAGAATGGCGATGGCGTTTACCTTGATTGGATTGAAGACGGGAAATATTACAATCAAAAATCCGGGGTGCTGCAAAAAGACGTTTGAAAATTACTTTGATTTAATTGAAGAATTGTATTAATTTTTTTGAGGATAAAGAGAAATGGAGAATAAAAAGAATAGGACTGTAGACGAATCTCGCGAACGGGTGCTTTTGGTATGCGTAGATGATGGTACGAGAAAAGAAGACTTTGATTCATCCATTGAAGAACTAAAAAGTCTTGCCAAAGCGTGCTATATGGAGCCGGTGGGAGTCGTTACCCAGAAGTTGGAAGGTATCAACAAAGGACTATATATAGGAACCGGAAAGGTGAAAGAGGTAAAGGAGGCGGTAAGCCTCCTTGAAGCAGTTTTGGTAATTTTTGACGATACCCTTACGCCGTCTCAGCTCCGCAATCTGCAAGAAGAGCTTGGGGTGCCGATTTTAGACAGGACTTCACTTATTCTGGACATCTTTGAGACCCGTGCGAGAACACGGGAAGCAAAATTGCAGGTGGAATCTGCAAAACTAAAGTACCTGCTTCCGAGGTTGGTGGGAATGCACAAGGCGCTGACCAGGCAGGGCGGTACCAGCGGCAGCATGAGCAGCCGCGGCGCCGGAGAGAAGAAGTTAGAGCTTGACAGGCGCAGGATTGAACACCGCATATCGGAACTTTCCCGTGAACTGGAAGAGGTAGTAAAGGAAAGACAGGTGCAGCGCAAGAAGCGGCTTGAAGCGAGGGAACCTCTCGTTGCTCTGGTGGGATATACAAATGCAGGAAAATCTACCATTATGAATGGAATGATCGAGCTTTATGGGATGGATCAGGAAAAGAAAGTTTTGGAAAAGGATATGCTGTTTGCTACACTCGATACGACGGTGAGGCACATCAGGACAGGAAATAACAAAGACTTTCTGCTTTCAGATACGGTAGGCTTTCTCCATAGACTGCCCCACAGCCTGATCAAGGCGTTTCATTCCACCTTGGAAGAGGTGTTAAATGCAGATTTACTTCTTCAGGTGGTAGATTATTCAGATTCCTTGTACAGGGAACAGATGGATACCACATGGCAGGCACTTAAGGAACTGGGGACCGGAAGTATACCGATGATTACCGTATTCAATAAAGCAGACCGGTTGGAAGAGCCAGTCGGTTATCCCAAGATTGTGGGGGAAGATAAGATTTATTTATCGGCAAAGGAACCTGAGTCGCTTGCGCTTCTGACAAAGATGATATTGGATAAAATTTATGCAGAATATACCTTGGCGGAATTTTTGATCCCTTACGAAAAGGGGCAGATTGCTTCCTATTTTATGGAGCATTCCCATATGGTCTGTCAGGAATATGGAGAAAAGGGAATACGGATTACCACTAAGTGCCATATGGCAGATAAGGACAAATATAAGATATATCTTATTGAGTAGATTTTTAAAAGACAGGACTTATGGCGGAAAATAAGCAGAAAGGTAATGGTACAGTTATGGAGAAGGAGAGATTAAATAAATATTTAGCATCCTGCGGCGTCTGCTCCCGGAGGGAGGCGGACCGCCTGGTGGAAGAGGGCAGGGTAACGGTCAATGGGGAAAGAGCAGTGACCGGCATGCAGGTCTGTGACGAAGATCAAATCCTTGTGAATGGCAAAGAGATACAAGGAAAGAATAAAAAGGTAGTGCTGGCGTATTACAAGCCGGTAGGCGTTGTCTGCACGGAAAAGGATCGGTTCGCAGACAAAAAGATTACCGACGTGGTAAAGTTTCCGGTCAGAGTGACCTATGCCGGCAGGCTGGATAAGGACTCGGAGGGGCTTTTGCTTCTTTCTAATGACGGGGCGCTGATTGATGCTATGATGCGGGGAAGCGCAGGTCATGAGAAGGAGTATGTGGTTAAGGTGAACAAAGAAATCTCAAATGAGTTTATCCAAAAGATGGAGGCGGGAGTTTATCTTACAGAACTTGACCTTACGACGAAACCCTGTAAAATAGAGAAGACAGGCAAATTCACCTTTAAAATCGTATTAACTCAAGGAGTCAATAGACAGATTAAACGCATGGCAAAGGAAATGGGGTATCATGTAGTTGCAATTAGAAGAATCAGAGTGATGAATATTACTCTTTCAGGACTTATGCCGGGGCAGTACAGACAGCTTTCAGAGGCTGAATTACGGACGTTATACAATTCTTGCTTTGGAGAAAAAAACAGGAAAAACACAAAATATTGTGGAGATAAAAAATAGATATAGTGGAAAAATATTTTTTACACCTTTTTGCCAGGAAAAGCAGAGAAATGAAGAGGATTATCTTTATTCGACGATAAATAAATGTAAAAACAGGTAATTTTTATAAGAAACAGGTTTTATCAAAAACGTGCCTGAAAGGAAAAAGAAGTCTATTGAAGGATAACTTGCAGAATTGGAGGCTGAAAACGATGGAAAATCATAAAAAAAGGTGTGAAGAGCTTGTAAGGCAGTTAAATGAGGCATCAGAGGCATACTACAATGGAAAAGAAGAGATTATGTCCAATTATGAGTGGGATGCCATGTTTGATGAACTTGTTTCCTTAGAAAATGAGACAGGATACATTCTGCCGGACAGCCCAACCCAGAATACGGGGGCAGAAGAAAGCAGCGGAGAGAGAGAAGCACATGAGTTTCCGGCATTGTCATTGGCAAAAACCAAGCAGGTATCGGAACTGCAGAAGTGGGCGGAGGATAAACCCATCTGGCTTTCCTGGAAGCTGGACGGACTGACACTGGTGCTTACCTATGACGGAGGAAAGCTGACCAAGATTCTTACCCGGGGGAACGGGACGACCGGTACCAACATTACCTATTTAAAAAATTCCATAAATGGATTTCCGCAAAAAATTTCTTTTAAAGGGCATTTGGTGGTGCGCGGAGAGGCGACCATTTCGTATACGGACTTTGAACTGATTAACGATACCATTGAAGATGATGATGAAAAATATGCCAACCCGAGAAACCTGGCATCGGGAACTTTGAGTTTGGATGATTCGGAGAAGGTGAAGGAACGGCGGGTTCATTTTCATGCATTTACCTTAGTCTATCTTGAGAAGGAAATAAGATCATGGGGTGAGCGGATGGATTTTCTGGAAAAGGAAGGCTTTGCGGTGATAGACAGGGAAAGTTTTGACGCACAATCTCTGCCCGAGGGAATCGACAGATGGACTAAAAAGGTGGAAAATGGGGAGATGGACATTCCTGTAGACGGTCTGGTGATTTGTTTTGACGATACAGATTATGCTGCCTCCGGCAGTGTCACCGGTCACCATGCAACCAAGGCGGGTTATGCTTTTAAATGGCAGGATGTGTCTGCCGAGTCAGAGCTTTTATATGTGGAATGGTCCTGTGCGGCATCCACGATCTCACCGGTGGCGGTATTCAAACCGGTTTCTTTGGAAGGAACTACGGTCTCCCGCGCTTCTCTGTGCAATATCAGCGAGATGGAAAGGCTTGGAATCGGAGAGAAGTGTACGTTGGAGGTGATAAAGGCAAATAAGATTATCCCCAAGTGCATTTCCGTAAAAAATGCGGAAGGGACTTTTCGAGTTCCGGAAAACTGTCCCGTCTGCGGCGCCCAGACACAAATTCATATCAGTCCGAAAAGTCATACCAAGACCCTGCATTGTACCAACCCCGATTGTACGGCAAAGCATGTCAAAAAATTTACACGCTTTGTCAGTAAATCCGGGATGGACATTGATGGATTGTCCATACAGACAATGCTGAAATTCATGAACGAAGGCTTCCTTAAAGAATTTGCAGATATCTATCATCTATCTGAGCATGCCGAGGTAATCATGCAGATGGAAGGGTTTGGAGAAAAATCCTGCGCAAACATGATGCGTGCGATTGAAAAGAGCCGCAAGGTAAAACCGGTCAACTTTATCTATGCCCTGTGTATTCCCATGATTGGAATCGATGCAGGCAAAAAAATTATAGCCAAAGACGGATTCGATGGTTTCCTTGAGCGATTGGAACAAAGAAAAGGGTTTGAGGACATTGACGGCATCGGACCCGAAAAATCCGGTTCTGCCATGGAATGGTACGAAAACAATCAAAACCAATCCTCCTTGAAAGCATTGCTGAAAGAGGTTACAATAGAAAAAGCGGCTCTGCCCTCCGACACATCAGGAAAGTGTGCGGGGTTGACCTTTGTAATCACAGGAGAAGTGCATCATTATAAAAATAGAGATGCATTTAAAGCTTATGTGGAAAGCGCTGGAGGAAAAGTGACAGGAAGCGTTACATCCAAGACCAATTATCTGGTGAACAATGACGCAGAATCGTCTTCCTCCAAGAATCGGAAAGCAAGAGAACTGGGGATTCCGGTCATTACAGAGGATGCGTTTTTAGAACAGTTCGGAGAGGTTTGATTTTATCCGAACAGATGATGAATGATGAAATGGAATGGAGTAAAAGAATATGCCTATAAAAGTGCAAAGCGATCTGCCAGCAAAAGAGATTCTGGAAAATGAAAATATATTTGTTATGGACGAGTACCGTGCCATGCATCAGGATATCCGTTCCCTTCAGATTGGTATTTTAAATCTGATGCCGATTAAGCAGGATACGGAGCTGCAGCTTCTGCGGGCATTGTCCAATACCCCGTTGCAGATTGATGTGACTTTCATGAAGATGAACAGCCACGTCTCCTTAAATACCCCCATCCAGCATCTGAATAGATTCTACAATACATTCGATGAGCTGAAAGAGAAGAAATTTGACGGTCTCATTATCACAGGCGCGCCGGTGGAACAGATTTCCTTCGAGGAGGTGGATTACTGGACGGAGCTTTGTGAGATCATGGATTGGACAAAAACACATGTTATGTCTACCCTGCACATCTGTTGGGGAGCCCAGGCGGGACTTTATTATCATTTTGGTCTTAAAAAGCAGCTCCTGCCGGAGAAGTTGTTCGGCGTTTACTCCCATAAGGTGATGAACCGGAAGATTCCGCTGGTGAGAGGATTTGATGATTATTTTATGATACCCCACAGTCGGCATACGGCGGTGCGTGCCCAGGACATACATAACTGTAAGGAGTTGACGGTGCTGGCGGAGTCGGAGGAGGCGGGCGTACTCTTATGTATGACCGAAAACGGCAAGCAGATTTTTGTCATGGGGCACCCGGAATACGACAGGTACACTTTGCATAATGAGTACATGCGCGACAAGAATAAGGGGCTGCCCATACAGATGCCGGTAAATTACTATCCGGGAGATGACGACACCAAAAGACCAAACCTGCAGTGGAGGTCCCATAGTAATAACCTTTATTCTAACTGGCTCAATTACTACGTATATCAGGTGACGCCTTATGAGTTGTAGGAAATGGCGAAAGTAGATATGCAAGACTCCGATTGTATTCTCATATATGGCGGGATATAATAGGATTAGGAGTAATACAATATTTAAGCTGACTAAGCAGTGAACATTTATTTTCTAATTTAGAAAAAGATGGTTCACTGTTTTTTTATGCGTAAAATTTAAGAAATACGTTAACCATTGTTTTTCGGCAATAAATTTAAATTAGTGATAATGTATAAAACTAAATTTAAGTTTTGTGCAATTATAACGAAAAGAGAAATTAGTATTACTTTTTGGTATATTTACTATGAATTTAGTAATTTAGTCAATAATATATTATTAAATTTACAAATAATAAAAAGAAAAAACAACTAAATTTAGAAAAATATGGAGAGGAAGGAAGAGTATGGAAAAAATAATACTGGGTTATGCGCCGACCCGGAGAAGTATTTTCAGTGCACCGGATGCATTAAAGTACAGAGGATTGACGGCGGAACGCTTACAAGAACTTGGGATTGATTTCGTTGATATTGATGACGTGAATGAGGAAGGGCTTCTTTATGACGATGCAGATGTAAGGAGAATCGCAGATAAGTTTAAAGCTGCTAAGGTGGATGGATTGTTCCTGCCCCATTGTAATTTCGGAACAGAGTATGTATGCGCCAGGCTGGCAAAGGAACTGGGCGTACCCGTGCTTTTGTGGGGACCTTTGGATGAAAGACCGGAGGAAAACGGAGAAAGACTGCGGGATACCCAATGCGGATTGTTTGCAACCGGAAAGGTTTTAAGGAGGTTTCAGATTCCTTTTACCTATATGACGAACTGCAGGCTTGACGATGCTGTGTTTGAGAGAGGACTCAGGGATTTTCTGGCGGTCTGCAATGTTGTGAAGACTTTCCGAAATATCAGAATCCTTCAAATCTCCACCAGACCTTTTGACTTCTGGACCACCATGTGCAATGAAGGTGAGCTTTTAGAAAAATTCAATATTCAGCTTTCGCCTATCCCCATGACAGAGTTGATGCAGACGGTTAAGGCGGCGAAGGAAGATGACACAAAGATAAAAGAGATAGTTTCTTACATAAAAGACAATATGGAAGTGGAAATCGAAGAGCAGGAGGTTCTGAATGTGGCAGCGCTGGCGGCGGCAATGGAGGAACTGATTGCAAAATACGGATGTCAGGCGGCAGCAATCCAGTGCTGGAATGCCCTTCAGGCAGAATTGGGAATCATGCCCTGTGCGGCGAACGCAATCTTAAATGAAAAAGGTATTCCGGTAGTATGTGAGACAGATATCCACGGAGCAATCACCGCTTTGCTGGTGGAAGCGGCGGGAATGGGAGATACGAGAAGTTTCTTTGCAGACTGGACCATAAGGCACCCTGATCTTGAAAACGGAGAATTGTTGCAGCACTGCGGTCCATGGCCGGTTTCAGTGGCAAAGGAAAAGCCTCGCCTGACTTATCCGCTGGCGTTTGAACATACGGGAAGTCTTACGGCAGAAGCAAAGCACGGCGAAGTGACATTATGTCGTTTTGACGGTGATAACGGAGAGTATTCCTTGCTTTTAGGAAATGCAAAAGGGGTGGAGGGACCGTATATCCATCATTGTGTAGGTATTCATAAAGATGTTGTACCAGTGTTGTATGAAGCATGTAAGTATATCGAGGTGAAGCCGGATCTGTATGACCCGGTAGAGGAAGAGATAAAAGCGTATCTAAGAGGTGAAACCAGGAGGTGAGAGCATGGAAAACTTGAAAGCGCTTGCGTATAAACTGCGGGAAGATGTGGTTGATATCATCGCGGAGGGTAAGGCTGGGCATATTGGCGGCGATATGAGCGTGATGGAAATTCTGACCGAACTTTATTTTGAACAGATGAACATTGGACCTGGAAACTGGGAAGATCCTGACAGGGATAGATTTGTCTTGAGCAAAGGACATTCCATGGAAGCTTATTATGCAGTGCTTGCAGAGAAAGGGTTTCTGGACAAAGAGGACGTGATAGCGAATTTCAGCAAATTTGGTTCTAAATACATAGGACATCCTAATAACAAACTGCCGGGAATTGAAATGAACTCCGGTTCTTTGGGACATGGACTGCCGACAAGTGTGGGGATGGCGCTGGCAGGAAAGAAAAACGGACAAAACTACAGGGTATACACGGTGATGGGAGACGGGGAGCTGGCGGAAGGCTCTGTCTGGGAAGGCGCTATGGCAGCAAGTCATTACAAACTGGATAACCTGTGTGCTGTGGTAGACCGGAACCGTCTGCAGATTTCGGGAAGAACAGAAGACGTTATGGCACAGGATGATCTGCAGGAAAGATTCTGCGCTTTCGGCTGGCATGTGATAAATGTAAAAGACGGTAATGATATTGCACAGCTGCGGGAGGCTTTTGAAGAGGCAAAGCGGATAAAAGAAAAGCCTACCCTTCTGATTGCCAATACCGTCAAGGGAAAAGGGTCTCCGGTTATGGAAGACAAAGCGGGATGGCACCATAAGGTTCCTAACGCAGAAGAAGTGCAGAAAATTAAGCTGGATTTGGAAAAAGGAAGGGAGGCGGCGCTTTGTGAGTAAAATAGCGAACAAGCAGGTAATCTGTGATGTGCTCCTTGATGCGGCAAAAGAAGACAAAGAGGTGATGGTTTTGTGCAGTGATTCCAGAGGAAGTGCATCTTTGTCACCCTTTGCAGACGAATTACCGGAGCAGTTTGTGGAGGTTGGAATTGCAGAACAAAATCTGGTAAGCATTGCGACGGGGCTTTCAAGATGCTTAAGAAACGGATTCCGATTATGGGCGTTCTTGGAGACAGTCATGGGGCTTTATTTGGACAGAACTGCCGGAAAAAGGGAGAACTGAAAGCTACCTATGGCACCGGCTCTTCTGTGATGATGAATCTGGGAGAAGAGATGGTAATCGGCAGTCCGGGCGTGGTGACCAGTCTGGCATGGGGCATAAAGCAGAAGATTCAATATGTACTGGAAGGAAATCTGAACTATACTGGAGCATCTATCAGATGGTTAAAGGATATTTCATTGATTGACAGTGAAAAAGAAACCGGCAGGATGGCACAGCAGGCAAATCCCAAGAACCGAACTTATTTTGTTCCTGCGTTTACAGGGCTTGGTGCGCCTTACTGGGATCCAATGGCAACGGGACTTTTGACGGGAATCACCCGTACCACAGGAAGAAATGAGATTGTGAAGGCATGCCTTGACAGCATTGCCTATCAGATTACCGATTTGATTCGGCTGATGAGACAAGAATCGGGCAGCGAAATCAGGGAAGTAAAAGTGGATGGAGGTCCTACTGCAAATCCTTATCTGATGCAGTTTCAAAGCGATATAGCGCAGGCAGCAGTCAGAGTGCCGGAGCTGGAAGAATTATCGGGTATGGGGGCTGCTTATCTTGCAGGGATTTCATCAGAAATCTATGACGAGGGAAAAATATTTGACCATGTTGCCTATAGCAGCTTTCATCCAAAGATGGAGATGGAAGAAAAGGACAGATTATGGCAGGGATGGCAGCAGGCAGTCGAACAGGTACTGGCACATGATGACAGGCAGGAGGGTTTTTATGGAGCATGAAATATTACTGGATATTCAGCATGTATCAAAAAGTTTTGGTTTGACCCGTGCGCTTAAAGATGTCTCTTTTCAGGTTCGGAAAGGAGAAGTCAGAGGCATTATAGGAGAAAACGGTTCAGGAAAGAGTACAGTTTCCAACATAATAGCCGGAGTATATAGCAAAGATGAAGGAAAGATTCTGCTTGCAGGAAAGGAACTTAATACCACAACGGTTGTGGAGGCGGAAGCGAACGGAATTGCATTGATTGTTCAGGAAATAGGAACGATAGGAGATATTTCTGTTGCATCTAATATCTTTCTTGGAAATGAAAAAAGGTTTGGAAGTAAAGGGATAATCAGTTATCGCAAAATGAACCGTGAGGCAGAAAAGGCACTTGAATTAATTGGCATTCAGACTATTTATCCAGAAGAAAAAGCGGATTCTTATAATCTGGAAGAACGTAAGATTATTGAGATTGCAAAAGCTTTTTATACGCATCCGCAACTGTTGATTGTGGATGAGACTGCAAATGCCTTATCCTCTCATGGACGCTCAATCTTGTATACAGTTATTGAAGAGGTAAAGAAATATGGGGGGACAGTATTATTTATTACACATGATCTTGAAGAACTGGTTAAAATATGCGATAGTGTGACGATTCTGAGGGATGGTGTTTATATTGATACCTGCCATGGCGAAGATATGGTAATCAATGAATTGAAAGTAAAAATGGTAGGAAGAGAAATGAGCGATCATTATTACAGATCGGATTCGGAGGGAAGCCGTGGTGAGCAAGCGGTCATGAGTCTTCAGAATATTTTTACCAGCGTGTTGAAAAATATCAGTCTGGAACTGCATGAGGGTGAAATTTTGGGAATAGGAGGATTGTCGGATTGTAGAATGCATGAATTGGGCAGACTGATGTTTGGACTGGATCAGCCTTATTCAGGAAAAATCGCTTTAAATGGAAAAGCGCAGAAATTGCAAAACCCGGTAAAGGCAATTAAATGTGGAATAGGATATGTTTCCAAAAATCGTGACACGGAGGCGGTTATTCTACAGGACAGTGTAAAAAACAATGTATGTCTCTGCAGTCTGGATAAAATTTCACGGATGGGATTTGCTGCTTTGTCAAAAGAAAATGCTTTTGCAGATAAATGGATTGACAAGCTTAAAGTCAAGGTGAATAGCCGGGGAGAATATGTGGCGTCATTGAGTGGAGGAAACAAGCAAAAGGTCGTTTTGGCAAAATGGCTTGGAAGAGGCTCTGGAATTTTGATACTTGATTGCCCCACCAGAGGAATTGATATTGGCGTGAAAGAAGCGATTTATCATTTGATGGAAGAGCTAAA
This sequence comes from Lachnospiraceae bacterium, assembly GCA_011959285.1. Taxonomy (GTDB): domain Bacteria; phylum Bacillota; class Clostridia; order Lachnospirales; family Lachnospiraceae; genus Suilimivivens. Next base: position 32,040 of record BLLW01000029.1, read on the forward strand.
AGCGCAGGGAACTGCAATTCTTCTGATTTCAGAAGAACTGCCTGAATTGATTGGAATGTCTGACAGAGTTCTAATCATGAAGGATGGACAAATTGTCTGTGAGACTATGCGGGGACCGGAAGTTACAGAATCACTGCTGATCAAGGAAATGATTTAAGGAGGGAGAGGTAAGAATGAAATCAAGTAATCGTAAAAAAGGAATGGAACTTTTTATCAATCTTTTTCCCTTTATCAGTCTGTTGGTGGTGTTTATAGGATTCGCTCTGTTAAGTGGCGGACGTACACTGGATATAAGTAATAGCCGCAAAATCTTTGAACAGTCTTTTTCACTGCTTATTGTTGCAGGAGCGGCAGTTTTTCTTCTCTCACAGAATTGTCTGGATATGTCTGTGGGGGCAATTGTCGGCATGGCGGGAGCGGTGGCAGCGCTGGTTTCAAAACAAAATGTTTTTCTTGCTTTTCTGGCAGCTTGTGGAATAGGTTTGCTGATTGGGCTGATTAATGGGATCCTGCATGGCGTGTTAGGAATCAATGCGATGATTGCAACACTGGCAATGTCCTTTATATTAAGAGGTATCTTGCTGATTGTGTGTAAGTCGGGAACTTTGGGAATTGCAGTTAAAATGTATGATCTGGATCACATCGGATTGAAGGTAACAGTGTGTATGGTATTGCTTATCGTTGCATGGCTTTTCTTCCAGTTCCACAGTTATGGAAAGAAATGCAGGGCGGTAGGAGCTGGTGAAACGGCGGCAGTGCAATCAGGCATTCCGATAGTACTTATCAAAGTAATCAGTTACCTTCTTATGGGGGCTGCGGCTGGAATTGCAGGATTTTTTACAGTCATACGTACAGGAGCTGCAATGTATAATACGGGAAACATGGTAGAATTTGACATTGTGATTGCGTTGATTCTGGGCGGTATGCCAATTATTGGAGGGGCTGATTCCAGATTTAGGAGCGCTGTGATTGGAGTTTTGATTCTTGGTATTTTGAATAATGGGATGGTCTTGCTGGGACTGGATACATATCCGCAATTGATTACAAAAGGTATTATCTTTATTCTTGTTCTTGCGTTGACTTTTACCATAAGGAATAAGATCAACAGCAATAAAAAAATGGCATAGGTCATATTTCTTGCCTATTTGGCGGAGATAAAGATAAAAAAAGGAGGAAAAACAAATGAAAAGAAAAAGTGTGAAACGATTAATGACCCTGCTTGTGACTGCATCGATGTTGCTGGGGCTGGTTGGCTGCGGCAGTGCAGGAGGAAGTACGGGAGGAACTGCTGGTGAAACAAAAGAAGCAGTAGAGGAGGATATCCAGGCAGCAGAAGTTGAAAGCGGCACCGATTTATCAGAGGAGGCGCCTGCAGCAGAAAGTGATATTAAGCTTGGTCTGACAATTTATTCTACAACGGACGCAACGGCAGGACCGGTAGTCAGAAATATGCAGACAGCATGTGACGGCATGGGGGCAGAGCTTGTGATTGCGACAGATGATCAGAATCTGGAAAAGGAAATCACAAATATTGAAAATTTGATTGCAAATGGATGTCAGGCAGTTTTCTGTCTTCCTTATTCAGATGATTCTATTCCAAGAATTGCAAAAATCTGTGAAGATTCCGGCGTTTATTTTGGATTTTACTGGTATGATCTGTCTAATCAGGAGACGCATGATGTGTGTTACGCATCAGAATATTTCCTGGGAAATATTTACGAGGATGATGTGTGGTCGGCATATACAGCAATGAAGACCTTAAATGAAGCAGGTGCTTCCCACATTGGTATGTTTGGTCTTCCTACGGGGCGTACTACCACAACCAAGCGTGATACAGGAATTGCACAGGCATGTGAGGAATTTGGAATGGAAATTCTGGTAGAGGAAAGAGTCAATACCAACACTTCAGATGATGCCGCATCTTCTGTTGAATAAATGGTTTCCGCCTATCCGGAATTGGATGGAATTGTAATTGCGGGAATGACGCAGACCTGCCTGCCGGGGGTAATCCAGTCACTCCAGAACCTGGGAATGACCGATAAGGTAAAAGTTTCCTGCATCGATTTTAACGAAAATCAGACAGAATACTTTGAAAAAAATTCTGTAAGCGGCGTAATTGGCGGTCACTTTACAGGGGGCGCATGGCTGGCAGTTCTGGCAATCAACAAGCTGCAGGGAACACCGCTTGTGGAGGAAGCCGTTTCTATCAAAGATGAATTTCTTGTTCTGCAGTCAGTAGATGACGCAAAAAATTACGATACACATCTTTATGACGAACTGCCGTATACGTCAGATGAATATGCGCAGATGTCCAAGAAGATCAATGAAGCTTTTACATACGACGATTTGCTTGAAATCATAGCTGCTTACAGTATTGAAGATGTAATGACGCGTCATGGTGCGCAGTAAGTGATAAAAGCTGAAAACCAGGGCAGCCTGCTTTTAGGAAAGGATTTATATGAGTAAGAAAATTATCAATTCAGCAGTGGTTATTATGGTACCGATTGCTTTGTACTTGTTTTTTCTGATCTTGAGACCAAAGTCTTTTGGAAAAATGAACACGGTTTACATTATATTTACTCAGTCGTTCATAACATGTATGATTGCTTGGGGAATGCAGTATCTGGCAAAGATGGGTGAGTTTGATTTGGCCCTGGGAGCGGAAATGCTTCTGGACAGTATCATAGCCGCCTTACTAAGTACACGTTTCGGGATTGCAGGAATCGTAGTGGGCTGTCTTGTTTCAGCATTTATATGCGGAGTTTTAAAAGGACTGCTTTATAAAGCCATGAAGATTCCGATTATGATTCTGACGATTGCATTGATTTATCTGCTGGGAGCTTTTGGGGGACTGATCACACATTCGGCGGCACTGACGATTTCCTATGAATACACCTTTTTGGGACGTGCTCCGGGGAATATAATCGTTTTTATACTGACAGGCATTATTATGTATTTTCTTGCAAATAAGAGTGTGTATGGAGCCAATGTAAATGCTGTGGCTGGTTCCGGAGGCATTGCCCGGAACAATGGCATCGGCGTTGAGAAAACAAAAATCAAATCGCTTGTTCTAAGCAGTATGTTTGCAGGAATTGCAGCAATAGTACAGCTTAGTCATGGAAGCGGGGTGACGCCTTCGGTAGGACTTGACAGTATACAGAATATTATGCAGCCGATGATGAGTGTGTTTATTGGTTTTGTGATGGCGCAGTATGTGAATGTAGTGTTCAGTATTTTTGTGGGATCAGTTTTGATGTCGATTATCAGCAATGGGATTACAGCGCTTAATTGGTCATCTGCAATCTATAACGTGGTGGTAGGAGCAATTCTGCTTTTGATTATGGCATATATGAATGTTGCAAAGGCTTATTCAAAGAGACACGAAGAAAAATAAATAGAGTCAGTATATAAAGAATAATTTCCCGGTCTTGTCCATATACTGTAATAATGATATCTTTCAGGAGGTAAAATATGGCAAGAGGACAAAGAAAAACAGTGGAAGAGAAGATTTCCGAAAAGGAAGAGCTGATTTTAGCCCTTCGGACAAGGCTGAAATCAGAGCAAAACGAGCTGGATGCCCTTTATAAAGAAAAACGAGACCGGGACTTAGAGGAGCTCAGCCAGTTTTTAGCCTCTTCAGGACTGAAACTGGAAGAGGCGTCCGAAATCCTGCAGGAGTACGTAAGAAACAACATGACCGAACAACAGCCTGCATAACCCAATACTTCACACAGCAACAGAAAACAGATTGCTTCGCCTAAGCGGCGGTAATCTGTTTTCTGCTATATATAACCGCTTTTTACAAATTTTCTATGGAAATCTACGCGAATATTGTGTATAATGAATAAATAGTGTAATCAATAACTATGAAATAAACTTTAACTTGAAGGAGAAGGATATGCTTGTTACATTAATACCGTTATTTGATGAAAAAATGAGCGTGCAGGCTTACTCGTTATTTTCACAGAAGAACAATTATTTGTTAAATCCCAGCCTGCAGGGAACCGGGCAGAATGACGGTGCAGTCGATATACCGGGATTTGAAGTGATTAAGATGGTAGGGCTTGAGGCGCTTGCTTCTGGTAAAGAAATATTTGTGACAGCAAATAACATTTCCATATTTTCTGATATTAATTTCCAATGTCAGGCGCCTCATGACCGTCTTGTGCTGCTCATTGACAGTACAATCCCGCCGGATGAAATGTACATAAGCAGGATTAGAGAACTCAAGGAGATGGGCTTTAAGTTGGCAATCCGCAAGCTGGAAGTGCAGAGCTTTGAGTCATATCGGGAAATTCTTCTTTTGATGGATTATATTTTCCTAGATCATAAGAAAGTGGATGTTAGCAAAGCAAAGATTTATTTTTCCAGTTTATATCCTAATGTACATATCTGTGTAGTCAATATTCAGACACAGGAGATTTTTGAAAAGCTGACCCAAGAGGGCGGTTATCAGCTTTATGAGGGTGAGTTTTATCGTGTACCGGTTACGAAGGGGGAGACGGAAGTAACACCTCTTAAGATCAACTACATTGAACTTCTTAACATGGTGAACGCGCCTGACTTTGATCTTACGAAAGCAGCCGACGTCATTGGAAGGGATACAGCGCTTGTCATTTCACTTCTCAAGATGGTGAACAAGATGGCAGTCAATTCAGAGATTACCTCCATTCGACATGCAGCGGCGATGTTGGGACAGAGGGAATTGAAGAAATGGATCAATGCAGCAGTTGCAAATAACCTGTATGCAGATAAACCCAATGAAGTTACAAGGCTGTCTCTGCTTCGTGCTAAGTTTGCAGAGAATCTTGCACCTATGTTTGAAATCAGCAGACTGCAGACCTCAGAACTGTTCCTTATGGGGTTATTCTCCGTATTGGATTTGATTTTGAATACCTCCATGGAAGAGGCGTTAAAAATGGTGAAGGTGTCTAAGGAGATCAGTGATGCTCTTATCGATCACAAGGGCGTTTTAGCGCCAGTTATGGAATTTGTTCTTCAGTATGAGAAAGCTGACTGGCAGGAAGTGTCAAGACTCATGATTTTACAGGAAATTGAGATGGAGCAGGTCTATACTGCATATATGCAGTCGCTTCAGTGGTATTGCGATTTGTTTTCTGAAGAGTAAAACAACGAATGTAATGATTTGAAAGGAATCTTCATGAAAAAATAACGGATAGCCGTATGTAGGCTGTCCGTTATTTTTTATTCATCATTTATTTATCTTCTGGCAGAGCATGTCCGTTTCGGATGGTAATACCATTTACTTCCACATGATCATTAATTTCGATAACCAGGCATCGTTTGCCTTCAAGGGTCATGGTATTGACCAAGTCTGCCCGGTCAGGATTAACCTTCACTACAACATCAGGAGTCTTCACCTCAAAGGTTCTTGTGTTTGCTACATTGTCAACAAGAAGGGAAGTGCGTTCCCCGGCGGCAGCATCATAAAGCTTTTCAAAGTCAGCAAGCTTTTCTTCCTCAACGCCGCTTTTTTCAAATAGATTCTTAACCTGATGCTTGTCCAGCATGAGAGGTTCAGGTATTTCCTTATGTTCTTCGATCATTTCCGTAAGGTTTTCATGGATGCTCTTAACAACTTCATATTCAGCCTCATCTCCTAAGGTTTCTTCAATCAAGGACTGAAAAGTTTCCCGCTGGCTTCCGGCAGTGAGCGGCAGGACGGCGCCTAAAACGTTGTCCACAAATTCTGAGTGAGGCTCTTCGGGGTTCTTAGAATAGTAGAGGGTTTCGTGGATATCTGCACATCTGTCATTAAAACTGGGGAAAAGAAAGCCGATTTCCGGCAATTCTACAATCCAGTCGCGGATTCGGTTGTGAAATTCGTTGGTTTCACTGTTATAACTTAAGCCAGGCTTAGAAAGATTTACAGGACAGATGCAGCAAAGGATGTAGTCATAGACGCTGTCAGATGCATCGTCCATAGTAAGCCCGTCACTGGTCTTTCCGGGAACATCATAGGCATCGTGGATTAGGAGAATCAGATAGTTTCCTACATATTCATAAGAAGCGATAACTTTATCGTAAAATTCCTCCAGAAGGGCGTCGTCTTTTAACTTGCTTTCCCGCAGGCGCAGAAGAAATTCCTGGAATCCCCCTTCTTCTTCACTGGAAAGAGGGAACTCCAGATTCAGCAGATTCTTTCCAATTGATCCTGAAAGCGCCTTGCGCAGCAACTCAAAATATTTGAAGATTTCCTCTTCTGGAAGGGAGAGAAATGCCTCTTTAAATTCCGTTTTCTTATTCTTTTCGCCGTCCACGTAGCAGCCGCAGATGCGTGTGATGGAGCAGTTGCTGGGTGTGTACAGCCGTTTGATTTCGTTTACTTCCTGTTTGATCATGAGTTTCCCCCTTAAGCGGTTTCAGAATGTTCCTGTTGTTTTAAATTTTTCTGTGCGGTGGAGAGCATCAGTTTGATTCTGTTCAGCTGATTGACCTCACTTGCGCCAGGATCATAGTCGATGGCAACAATGTTGCTCAGCGGGTATTGATGGCGCAGTTCTTTGATGACTCCTTTCCCCACCACGTGATTTGGCAGGCAGGCGAAGGGCTGGGTGCAGACAATGTTGTTCACGCCGCTGTGAATCAGTTCTACCATCTCTCCGGTGAGGAACCAGCCTTCTCCGGTCTGATTGCCAATAGAGACAATTGGTTTTGCATATTCTACCGTCTGATAGATGCTGGTGGGAGGGGTGAAGTGCCTGCTCTTTGCAAGCGCCTTGGAAGCGCTGCCGCGCAAAAACTCAAGGGCATCGATGCCAAGTTTTGAAATCAAAGCGGCTTTTTTGCTGGTGCCAAGTTCATCAGCTTTGTAAATCTGATTATAGAAGCAATAGAGCATGAAATCCAAAAGATCAGGGACAACAGCTTCTGCCCCTTCTGTTTCTAACAATTCTACCAGATGATTGTTAGCGGCGGGAGCAAATTTTACTAAGATTTCCCCCACAATGCCGACCCGGGGCTTAACCTCATCGGTAATTGGGATGGCGTCAAAATCTTCCACCATCTGACGGCACATTTTGCGGAAGGTAAAGAAATTCAGATGCTTTGCTGAAACAAAAGCCTGACATTTCTTCAGCCATTTCTGATGAAGCGCCTCTACGCTTCCTTCTTCCTTTTCATAAGGGCGCATGCGGTAAATACAGCGCATGAAGATATCTCCGAATACGGTGCCGTAGGCAGCGCGCATCAGCATATCCAAGTTTAAGTGGAAGCCGGGATTGGACTCGATTCCTGCCATATTAAGGGAGATAACGGGAATCTGCGGCATTCCGGCTTTTTCTAATGCCCTGCGGATGAAGCCTATGTAGTTCGTGGCACGGCAGCCTCCGCCGGTCTGGGTCATGATGACTGCAACTTTATTGAGATCATATTTACCCGATAGCAGGGCGTCCATGATCTGTCCGACTACCATGAGAGAAGGATAACATGCGTCATTATTTACATATTTCAATCCCACATCCACAGCACGCCTGTTATCGTTGGATAAAACTTCAAAATGATAGCCGCAGGCGGCAAAGGCAGGTTCTAAAATATCGAAATGGATAGGTGACATCTGAGGACACAGAATCGTATAATCTTTCCGCATTTCTTCGGTAAACTGTACTTTGTCAATGGCGGAAGAGCAGATGGTGCGCTGCTTGTTTTGGTTTTCCCTCACGCGGATGGCGGAGAGCAGGGAGCGGATTCTGATTCTGGCAGCCCCTAAGTTGTTCACTTCATCGATCTTAAGGCAGGTATAAATCTTGTCTGATCCCGTCAGGATATCGTTGACTTGGTCAGTGGTGACGGCGTCAAGACCGCAGCCGAAGGAATTTAACTGAATTAAATCAAGATTATCAACCGTTTTTACATAACTTGCCGCAGCATATAGTCTTGAGTGGTACATCCACTGGTCAGAAACGATCAAGGGACGTTCTGGTGCGGCAAGATGAGAAATGGAATCTTCTGTCAGCACGGCAATATCATAAGAAGTGATCAGTTCAGGTATGCCGTGGTTGATTTCAGGATCAATGTGATAGGGGCGTCCGGCAAGCACGATGCCGCGTTTTCCGGTTTCCTTAAGGTAAGAGAGTACCTCTTCTCCCTTCATCTGCATATCCTTTCTTGTCTTTGCTAGTTCCTCCCAGCCAAGGCGTGAGGCTTCCATCACTTCCTCCACGGGAAGTTCCTTAAATTCTTTGGCAAGTGCCTCCGATACCGTTTTTAAATCCCTAAAGGACATAAATGGATTGCGCAGAACGGCTTCGCCTCTGCCGATTTCTTCCACATTATTTTTGATATTTTCTGAATAGGAAGTTACGATGGGGCAGTTATAATGATTGTTCGCCTCATCGAATTCGTTTCTCTCATAAAAGAGAGCGGGGTAAAAGATGAAATCTACTTTCTGGTTGATCAACCAGCTTACGTGCCCGTGTGCTAATTTGGCAGGATAACATTCTGATTCGCTGGGAATGGATTCGATGCCGAGTTCATAAATCTTACGGTTGGAAACGGGAGATAATAACACCCGATATCCCAGCTTTGTAAAGAAGGTAAACCAGAAGGGATAGTTTTCATACATATTAAGGACGCGGGGGATGCCCACAACGCCCCGTACTGCCTCGTCGGCGGCAAGCGGTTCATAGCCAAAAATCCGCTTTAACTTATAGTCGAAAAGGTTGGGAACGCCGTTTTCATTTTTTTGCTTTCCAAGTCCCCGCTCACAGCGGTTTCCGGAAATATATTGGCGTCCTCCTGTGAACTTGTTGATGGTGAGGCGGCAGTTATTGGTGCATCCCTTACATTTCGCCATACTGGTGTCGAATTGAAGGGTATTAATCTTTTCAAATGAGAGCATGGAAGTCTCATAGCCTTCATGGAAGCGCTCTCTGGCAATCAGGGCGGCGCCGAAAGCGCCCATGATGCCCGCAATATCGGGGCGGACTGCTTCGCAGCCTGCAATTTTCTCAAAACTCCTTAAGACAGCGTCATTATAAAAGGTTCCGCCCTGCACAACGATGTTTTTGCCAAGTTCTGCGGCGTCGGAAACCTTGATTACTTTAAAAAGTGCGTTCTTGATGACGGAATAGGCAAGCCCGGCAGAAATATCGGGAACGGATGCCCCTTCCTTTTGTGCCTGTTTGACCTTGGAATTCATAAATACGGTACATCTGGTACCTAAATCGATGGGATGCTCGGCAAAAAGGGCAGCATGAGCAAAGTCCTCTACGGTATAATTTAAGGACTTGGCAAAGGTTTCGATAAAAGAACCGCAGCCGGAAGAGCATGCCTCGTTGAGCTGTACGCTGTCCACGGTCTGGTTCTTGATTTTGATGCATTTCATATCCTGACCGCCGATATCTAAGATGCAGTCTACTTCCGGGTTGAAGAAGGCGGCAGCATAATAATGGGCAACCGTCTCCACCTCCCCATCGTCTAAAAGAAATGCCGCCTTCATCAGAGCTTCGCCGTATCCGGTGGAACAGGAGCGGACGATGGTCACATCTTCCGGAAGCTGGGAGTAGATTTCTTTGATGGAACGGATGGCAGTCTTTAACGGACTTCCGTCATTGCTGCTGTAAAACGAGTATAAGAGGGAGCCGTCCTCGCCTACAAGGGCAACCTTGGTGGTGGTGCTTCCGGCATCAATGCCAAGGTAACAATTGCCGTGATAGGAGGAAAGCGTATCCGTCCCCACCTTTGCTTTAGCGTGACGGGATTTAAACCCTTCATATTCTTCAGGGGAAGAAAATAAAGGCTCCATACGCTCGACTTCAAATTCCATCTTAATGTCAGAGGAAAGTTTGTTTACCATTTCTTCCATAGTATAGAAAACCTCTTCCTTGGCATTCATAGCGGAGCCGATTGCGGCAAAAAGATGCGAATGGTCGATTTCAATCGTGTGTTCTTCGTCCAGCTTCAGGGTACGGATAAATGCCGCCTTTAACTCAGAAAGAAAGTGAAGAGGACCGCCTAAAAAGGCAACGTGTCCACGAATGGGCTTGCCGCAGGCGAGACCGCTTATGGTCTGATTGACTACTGCCTGAAAAATGGAGGCAGATAAGTCTTCCTTGGTGGCGCCGTCATTAATCAGAGGCTGAATATCGGATTTGGCAAATACGCCGCATCTTGCCGCAATGGTGTAAAGGGAACGATAACTTTTGGCATACTCGTTAAGTCCTGTGGCGTCTGTCTGCAAAAGAGATGCCATCTGGTCGATAAAAGAACCGGTTCCCCCGGCACAGATGCCATTCATACGCTGTTCCACGTTGCCGCCTTCAAAGTAGATAATCTTGGCATCTTCCCCACCCAATTCGATGGCAACGTCTGTTTTAGGGGCAAGTTCCTTTAAGGCAGTGGCGACTGAAATAACCTCCTGCACAAAAGGAACTTTAAGATGGTTGGCGAGGGTAAGTCCGCCCGATCCCGTTATCATAGGATGAAGCGTTATATTTCCTAATTGCCCATATGCTTCCTGCAATAAATCGGAGAGGGTCTCTCTGATATTGGCAAAGTGTCTTTTATAATCGGAAAACAGGATCTTATGAGCATCATCTAGTATGGCAATCTTGACCGTAGTAGAACCGATATCGATGCCTAAAGTATTGTATTGAC
>BLLW01000030.1 GCA_011959285.1 Lachnospiraceae bacterium
ACGTGCGAATTTTACGCATCTTAACTTCATGATGAGGTGGTCAACAAATTCTTGGATTTCCTGCTCTGTGAATGTTCCGTTTGCAAGGTCTCTTTCTGCATAACAGTCGATAAACGTAGATGTACGTCCAAGAGACATAGCCGCACCATTCTGTTCCTTAACTGAGCACAGATATCCGAAGTAGGTAGCCTGGATTGCTTCCTGTACATTTGTAGCAGGTTTGGAAATATCGCAGCCATAAGATGCAGCCATTTCCTTCATCATCTTAAGAGCAACCATCTGCTCGGAAAGTTCTTCGCGAAGACGGATTACGTCATCTGTCATAACACGTCCTGTGGAATCTTTCTGTGCCTGCTTGTCTTCAATCAGTCTGTCAATACCATACAGAGCAACACGTCTGTAGTCGCCGATGATACGTCCACGTCCGTAAGCATCCGGAAGACCTGTGATGATATGTGCGGAACGGCAAGCTCTCATTTCTGCATTATAAGCATCGAAGCAGCCTGCATTATGTGTCTTTCTGTGTGTTGAGAAGAACTCGCTGATTTCAGGATCAACTTCATAACCATTGTCAGCGCAAGCTTTTTCAGCCATTCTGATACCGCCGTAAGGCTGGAGAGAACGCTTAAAAGGCTTATCTGTCTGGAAACCAACGATTTTTTCTTTTGACTTGTCTAAGTAACCGGGACCATGTGATGTGATGGTTGATACAACTTTTGTATCCATATCAAGAACGCCGCCTGCCTCACGCTCTTTCTTCTGCAAATCAAGTACCATCTGCCATAAGTCTTTTGTGTTCTGTGTAGCTTCGGCTAAGAAGGATTCGTCGCCATCATAAGGATGGTAGTTCTTCTGGATGAAATCACGTACATTAACTTCATTCTCCCACTTGCCGCCTACAAAATCTTTCCATTCTGGTCTCATTTTGTGTAAGCCTCCTATTAAAATGATTTAATTTATTTGTGCATAAAAACTATGCTATTACCGTATTCTCATTATATGTTAGAACATCATTTACCGTCAAGGCAAAGAGTGTACTTTTTTATGAACAAAGTATGGATTTTAGGGAAATTTTACATATTTTTTGTAAAAAGGTTACAGTCTAGAGCATAAAGCCGTCATATAGGTATGCAGGCAGGAAAATATCCGCACCAAAAGCACTGCAGAACCGTATGGTCAAAAGGGTTTAGACTTGCCAGAAAGTGGGCAAAGTATTATACTATAAAAGCGCAGTTGCAGGATCTGCTGTGAAAATATATACATTAGAAGGAGGTTCTATACTATGGCACAGATTACCAAAGACATGACAATCGGTGAAATTTTAAATACCAATCCGAACGTTGCGCCTATCCTCATGGAAGCCGGAATGCATTGTCTCGGCTGTCCTTCTGCTCAGGCGGAAAGTCTCGAGGAAGCCGCTATGGTTCATGGCATGGATATAAATGATTTGATGGCTAAAATCGAAGCGCTTTAATAATAAGCAGGCGCTTTCCACAATCCGGACAGTCCTTTTACAGACTGTCCGGATTTTTTCTTTGATTCACTGTTTTTATAATAAACAAGCAGATAAGAAGCAGTACCAATCCGATTGGAAGCGGTACCCATGGATTTTGCACAAAGCCGGCAATCATATAGGTGACAAACGAAACCGCTGCAACCAACAGCGCATAAGGCAGCTGAGTGGAAACATGGTTGACATGGTTGCATTGAGCACCCGCGCTTGCCATGATTGTCGTATCTGAAATAGGCGAACAATGATCCCCACAGACAGCTCCCGCCATACATGCAGAAATGGAAATAATCATCAGCTGGGGATTCGTCTCCGCAAACGCAGAAACCACGATTGGAATCAGTATGCCGAAAGTCCCCCATGAAGTTCCTGTAGAGAACGCCAGGAAGCATCCCACAAGAAATATTATCGCAGGCAAAAACAACATGAGACCCCCGGCGCTCTTCTTCATTACTTCCGCCACGAAAACGGCAGCTCCCAAGCTGTCGGTCATCGCCTTTAAGGTCCATGCAAAAGTCAAAATTAAAATGGCCGGAACCATTGCTTTGAAACCGGAAGGCAGGCACTCCATACATTCACCGAAAGTAAGCACACGTCTGATCAGATAAATCACAATCGTAAGAAGCATAGCAAATATACTTCCCAGCGCAAGCCCCACAGAAGCATCCGAATTGGAAAAAGAAGACACAAAACTTTCTCCGCCAAAAAATCCTCCGGTATAAATCATTCCGATTACACAACATATGATTAACGTGATAATCGGAATCGCCAAATCAATCACCTTGCCTTTAGGATTCTTTGATTCCGTCTCACTATCTTCCGCCGCTTTCCCCGAAGTGAAAAGATCTCCATTCAGCGCGTTCTTCTCATGCGTGCGCATGGGACCAAAGTCAATTCTCAAAAGGATAATGGCTATCATCATCACAATTGTCAGAAGCGCATAATAATTGTACGGAATCGCACGGATAAAAACAGAAAAACCATCTTCACCTTCAACAAAACCTGACACAGCTGCTGCCCATGAGGAAATCGGAGCAATAATACAGATTGGCGCCGCCGTGGCATCTATTAAATAGGAAAGTTTTGCACGGGAAACCTTATGCTCATCAGTGACGGGACGCATAACGCTTCCCACTGTCAGGCAGTTAAAATAATCGTCTATAAAAATGAGAACCCCCAACGCTACCGTTGCAAGCTGCGCACCCGCCCGGGTCTTGATTTTTTCTTTGGCAAAATGTCCGAAAGCCGCCGATCCCCCTGCACGATTCATAAGGCTTACCATTGCGCCCAGAATCACGAGGAATATCAGGATACCTACATTATAACTATCAGATAAAACCGCCACAAACCCATCGTTGAAAATGTGGTTAAAGGTACCCTCAAATGAAAAATCAGAATAAAACAAACCTCCCACGAGAATCCCCACGAATAAAGAACTGTAAACCTCTTTGGTGATAAGCGCAAGTACAATTGCCACAATAGGAGGCACAAGCGCCCAGAAAGTTGCATACATAGAGGGCTGTAGTACTGCCTCTTCTTCTGCCGCAAGCACAAGCACAGGCGCCAGCAGAACACAAATTGATAGGGCTGATGCGCCTGCAAGCAGCCCGCGTTTAAATTTTCTCATCATTCAAACCCCTTTCTCATTAGTAAACAGTTTATTATATCATTAAAAAATGATATAAACAACAGAAAAAGCAGCCCCTTTGCTGTGGGGCTGCTTTAGCTCTGATCTTAAATGCAGGATAATGACTGCAGTGCAGTATTTTGAATAACCGGCTCGAAATGCTCTTCAAGGTATGCCTCTGAAGCAGGCACCGATTTGAGAACTGTTCCATACTCCGAAAGCACATTGCACACCTTGTTGAAATCCACCGGCGAATGTTCGCTTTTAGAAAGGACCAATATATAGGAACCGTCCTTTTGTTTGTATAGTGAATTCGCCCCGTTGTAAAAATTAGCCAGTACATGTGCCGAACCAATTAATTCTCTAAGTGATTGGAACGAATAAAGCTTGGTAAGTTCTGCCGAAACCGCGGTATCGGAAAGCTTTTTCTGCAATGCATTCTTAAATGAACGCTTCGCGCTTTCTATGTCTGTACTTCCCTCATCAACAGACGATGTTCCTTCCTGAGATATGTTTCCTGTTTTTGTATTTTGAATCTTCTTGAACAGATCAAGAACCTCATCTGCGCCTTCCGCAATGGTATCGAGAACATCTCCTAAAGTATTGTCTTCTTCATGAACAGACGGAGCAAACTTTGAAAAACGGGTATCGAGCTCATCCGGGTCCTCTACCTTAGTGATGATAAGAACGATACATTCGGAGTTTAATGGAATTGCTTCTATCATTAAAGGAATATCTTCCGCTTCAAATCCGAATTCAAAGGATGCCTGCTGCATCATATCACGAAATAAATCTTTAGCTTTTTCGGTACCGTAAGCAAGCTCGCTGAGCTTTAATTCCCTATCAGCCAGATCTTCCCTGGTAAGGGTACAGCGAATCTGATGATCGTTGACTTTTTCTATTTTCATATTATTTTCACATCCTTACTATTAAGATACTGTTATCCTGCCGTTTGGTGACACTTGCAGTCACTTAAAATTATATTATACTTTGTGCGAATTTAAGTCAATAGGGCAGAAAAACAGTTTAAAAAAATTTAATAAACTACTTATTTTTTTGCTTTCCAAAAGCTTTTTGTTAAAAATATATAAAAAATCACAGTATCATATTGCATATTTTGGCAATAAGTGCTATTCTCTTTTCGTAAGATGCTTCCGGATAAATCCTGTATCGGAAGGAGGCATGATTTTTTTAATTTTATTTATACGAATCTAAGCATATTTAATCAAGGATGCCTATATCAAAACAGCATAATTATATTGCTGTCAATCAGCGCATCTGTCGATGTCTAACAGGCTTTGTGCCTGTCGCGAGTTTTCTATAGTCTTTCTATAGTTTTTCAATTGTTATAATTCACCCAGTTAGAAATTCGCAGCGGTAGTTTATTTTTAGATACGTGTCCGGCATCTTATCTGTTTTTATTATCGTCATTTATACGAAAACTATAATCAGTTTTGAATTTTATTTATCTTTTTGACATGACATATCACGGAATCCTTTTGGAATTTGTCAAAAAACAGATTCAAAACAGATGGGAGAATCATGCGTTCAAGAAACAAAGCAAAACCCGTTTCTCTTCGACCACAGCTGGAGCAGTTGGAAAAGGCAGGTGTAAAGCTGTACCTAAATGGCATTCCGTCCACCACGGAGTATATTATGAAGAATTGTGTAAACGAGGATACAGTCTATATGCCCGACTATGTAATCGACGAAAACGGCAAGCTAAAGGAAATCCGGTATGACCGGATCTTCCATAATTAATGCCCCTATCTAATCGCACGCGAAAGGGACCAGAGATGCAAATGACCAAAAGCCCCTTATAACCAAAAACAAGTGAAACCTTCTGGCTCCCTTTATGCGTGAACTATACCGGCAATGCCATAAGAAAATGTTGTAAAAAGTCAAAATGGGTAATGACGATGAGGAAATAGTCTGCTATAATTAGGACGATTGGAGGTTACGGAATGAAGAAAAAAATAATACCTGTTCTGCTAGCAATCGTCCTTATTATAGTAATTGCAGGAATCAGCTTCGGAACAAAGATATTGGAAAAATATTCCTACACGAAAGAACGCGCCGACCTCGATGCCTATTTTCAGATGGCAGGAGACAGCGACGTTGCGATTGTACTACAGAATGAAATAATAGAAGAAAGAGCACGCCTTTTTGACGGCGTTTACTATTTGGATTTAAATACGGTCCATAAATATTTTAATGACCGTTTTTATGAAGATAAAGGGGAAGGACTGCTGCTTTACACACTCCCAGATGACATCATCCGCACAGTTACAGGAAGCAGTGAAGTAACCACTAAAGACGGAACCGAAACGCTTGCTTACCAGCCTGCAAGATATGAGGGCGACACCTTATACCTCGCCATAGATTATGTGAAGCAGTATACCAATTTCTCCTATGAAGGATTCACCGCGCCCAATCGGCTGCAGATTTATTTAAGCTGGGAAGAGCGCCAGACTGCAGAAGTCAAGAAGGATACTGCTGTACGCGTCCTTGGCGGTGTAAAGAGCGAGATTCTCGAAGATGTCGCTGCTGGAGATAAGGTAATCCTTTTAGAGCAGATGGAAACTTGGTCAAAGGTTAAGACTGCCGATTCTGTGATAGGCTATATTGAAAACAAGCGTCTCGAAGAGCCTAGGGCAGAACTTCCCATTCCAGTCACCGACTACGAAGAACCGGAATACACCAGTCTGACACGGGATCACAAGATCAATCTTGGCTGGCACGTAGTTGCCGGGGTTGCCGGAAACGATACACTTGACGCCGTCACCGCCAATACAAAGGGGCTGAACGTCATCTCGCCCACTTGGTTTAAATTAAGCGATAATGAAGGGAACTTCACCAGCTTTGCCAGCCAGAGTTATGTGGACAAGGCTCACGGAATGGGACTCGAGGTATGGGGACTTGTGGAAAACATCGAGTATAAGGACAGCATCGATATGTACGCCATCCTCTCTTCCACCACTACCAGGACAAAATTAATTGATGGTCTGGTTAATGCTGCGCTTACCTACGGGCTTGACGGAATCAATGTGGACTTTGAGCAGATCAGCATGGACTGCGGAGAACATTATATAGAATTTATCCGGGAATTGTCCATTCCCTGCCGTGCCAACGGCATCGTTCTTTCCGTAGATAACTATGTACCTACTGGATATACAGACCATTACGACAGACAGGAGCAGGGCGTTGTCGCCGATTATGTAATCATCATGGGATATGATGAACATTATGCCGGAAGTCCCGAAGCCGGAAGCGTGGCATCCATCAACTTTGTCGAGGAGGGCATCGAAAAGACGGTTTCACAAGTTCCTGCCGGCAAAGTAATCAACGCAGTTCCCTTCTACACCAGAATCTGGGAGACGAAAGACGGCACTCTTGACAGCCAGGCAGTAGGCATGGAAATGGCGGAAGAATATGTAAATGCTCACAATATCCAGATTGAATGGGACGATGAGACCTGTCAGAATTACGGCGAGTACTCGGAAGGCGGAAGCCTATATCAGATTTGGCTGGAGGATGCAGCTTCCTTGGAAGTGAAGCTGAACATCATGGAAAAATATCAAATAGGCGGTGTGGCATGCTGGAGACTGGGATTTGAAAAGCCTGAGATTTGGGATATCATTGAGGCATATCTGGCAAGATAACATTTTTATATAATCGGGCGTTAAAGCTTATCCAAACTTTAACGCCCGATTATCATTGTTGATATGGAGATTCTCTCTATGACTAAATATTCTGCATAAATTCTTGGATGCTATTAATTCTGGTAGCAAGCTTATGCCATTTTTTCAAGATGACAACGTCTTTTTGCGGCGATTCCTTCGTTCCGGGCATCATTTTCCAAGAAATGTGATTCACACATTGCAATTGTACCTTTAGGCTGTCCTCCTACTTTTTGTCCCTTTGAAATTCCAGTATATCGCCCGGCTGGCAGTCCAGCACATCGCAGATTGCATTTAATGTGGAAAATCTGATTGCGCTCACCTTGCCCGTCTTAATGTTGGAAAGGTTCACGTTTGCAATTCCAACCTTCTCTGCCAGTTCATTCAGCGATATCTTGCGGTCCGCCATCACACGGTCTAATCTCAATATAATTGCCATCTCCTTCGCCTCCTTATAATGTTTCATCCGATTGTCTCTGCTGCTCGCATCCATACTCGAAAATCTGGAGCACGCACCAGAACGCAATCCCCACGATAAGTGCAATTGCTAAAGAATTGCTCAATGTCAGAAGCGTAACCAGTACAAAGACTACTTTCAGGTTCTTAATGACTGATAAGTTGAAGGGGGAGTAACTCTCACGCATTTCCTTAAAAACCTTACCCAAAAAGTGAACGATTACCGCAGTACAGATCAGCATAATGCCCATGGCAATTAGTTCCACTCCAATTACAAGTGCAAAGTTTCCTTCTTCCAGCATATATCCCAGCAATGCACTCTCAAGTGCTTCCAGATCCTGCGTCCGTAATTCGCCGCTGGCAATCAGCTGCTCCATGAGCTCATTGATTCTCGTGCTGCACGCAATGAAAATCCCTGCCAAAATTGCAATCACAGACATTACCGCACAAAAAATCTTCACAATTGACGTTACTGCTGCCCCTGCTTTGCAGGTCTTTTGAATCTTTTCAATTATCACTCTTTCTTCTTTCATTTCATTTCCCTCACTCTCATAGCTCTCGATTTATTCTTACTTTTTTATTTCAGGCTGCATGCTTTATTGCCTTTTATGATGCTATCATAGTACCTCATTTTACGTTTGTCAATAGCTTTTTAATGTTTATCATTAAATATTTAATTTTATTTATGTAATAATATATCTAACACATTAATTTTTGAGGAGTGATTGGTTTTTTCCATGTAATCTGATATACTATAGGTTGAAATAGGAAGGGAGATTTTGTAATGAAAGGAAGAATTCACTCGTTAGAAAGTTTTGGCACGGTAGACGGTCCCGGCACCCGGTTCGTCGTCTTCGTCCAGGGATGCCCTATGCGGTGCGCATACTGCCATAATCCTGATACCTGGGCAATGACCGGCGGCACAATGATGGAGCCAGAGGAAATTTTTGAACAATATAAAAGAAATGAAGACTTTTACAAAAAGGGCGGTATCACTGTTACCGGCGGAGAACCTCTTATGCAGGTAGATTTTTTAATCGATTTATTTACGATTGCAAAGGCAAACAACGTGCATACCTGCATCGACTCCTCCGGTATCGCCTTCAAACCTGACAACACAGAATTTATCAAGAAATTGGATGAATTGATGAAGCTTACTGACCTCGTGATGCTCGACATCAAGCATATCGATCCC
Organism: Lachnospiraceae bacterium; assembly: GCA_011959285.1. Lineage (GTDB taxonomy): Bacteria > Bacillota > Clostridia > Lachnospirales > Lachnospiraceae > Suilimivivens. Next base: position 8,469 of record BLLW01000030.1, read on the forward strand.
GAAAAGCACAAAGAGCTCACCGCACAGCCCAATGACGGCATCCTTGCCTTCGCGGAATATCTGAACCGGAAACACGTAGATATGTGGATCCGCCACGTGGTAGTTCCCGGCATCACCGACGACGATACCTATCTATTTGAACTGGGCTATTTTATCGGACAATTCAGTAATTTAAAGGCTTTAGATGTACTCCCCTACCACACCATGGGCGAATCCAAATATGAAAAGCTGGGCATCCCCTACAAACTTGCGGGCGTACCCGCCATGGACAAAAATAAAGTAGTGGAGAAGAAAGAAGTCATACTAAAAGGCATCCGCAAGCGGCGCGACGAAACCGTCCTGTAGCACGCGCGTAAAGCTGCGGCATATAATAAGTAATTTTAGGGATATTTTACTTGTATTCCCCATGATTTTATATTAAAATGTAAGAAGACTTTGATAATAAAATATCAATGAATATCGTATTTATTAATACGGACATAATTAAGGAGGATTTGATCATGGCATATGTAATTAGTGACGCTTGTATCTCTTGTGGTGCTTGTGCTGGACAGTGTCCTGTAGGCGCTATCAGCGAAGGTGATGGAAAGTTTGAAATCGATCCTAATACCTGTATCAGCTGCGGTTCCTGCGCTGGCGGATGCCCTGTAGGCGCTATCTCCGAGGAATAAACGAAGTATAGTCGAAGCGTTCAATCATACGATTGAACGCTTTTTTCTTAGAAAACCTTTCATCATTCCCTTTTGTTTCTGATCCTTGTCCTTGTCCTTGTCCTCTTCCTTTTCGCTTTCTTCTTTCTGCTTCACAGGAATTGTCTTGTCCCGCATTTTTTTCGCTCTTCTGCCCTTCTGATTGTAGGCACGGAGCATTTCATCGATCTTCTGATAGTGTTCCTCCTGTTTCTGCAGACGTTCCTCTTCCCTGGCATCCTCCTTCTCCTCCTGCAGTCTGAACTGATAATCCAGCTCCTTTAAAAGGGTTTCCTTGATTTCCTGGCAAATCTGCTTATTATTCGTCTGCACTGCCTCCACGATCATCTCCTTTAATAACTGTTGAAGCCTTAAACTCTTCTGCTCCCGGCTCTCCTCCTGGATGGGCATAGTGCTGCCCTCTACCGGAAGAAATTCTCCTTTTTTGACCATAATGACATGATGCTTGCCCAATTCCACATCCTCCGTGGAAGCTGCCGCCTGTACTTCTGCCTGTTGCGTGTGTGCTTCCTTTTCCTCTTCCGGCTTTTCAAAAAACATGATGGGCGATTTCAGGTCTCCGTTTTTCAACATGTGGCGGATTGCCTTAAGCTGAAGTCCCTGTTCCTTTAATTCCTTCACCATCTGAAATCTGCTGATATCCTCCTCCGTATAGTAGCGGTGCCCCATCTCGTTGCGCTTTGCCGGTACCTTTAATTCCTCCTCCCAGTATCTGAGCACATGTGCCTCCACTTGTACTTTTTTGGCTGCATCCGAAATCATATAAATTTTTTCTGCCTGTTTCATATTTTTTCCCCTTTCTTTTTGATTTTTAAGCACTGGCCGTCACGCTTCGCGAGGCAGCTCTATGTTAAAAAAAGAGAACATGCCTTATAGCTTGTCCTCTTTTGTAATGTGTATGATCCTATGTACTTTTGTGTGTTTCTATTTCTGCAGATTGGCAAACTTGGTGTAATCCGGCAGCCATACCAATTCTATGGTTCCAATGGGACCATTTCTCTGCTTGGCTATGATGATCTCCGCGATGCCTTTCTTTTCCGTATCTTTATTGTAGTAATCATCCCTGTATATGAACATGACCACATCCGCATCCTGCTCGATGGCGCCGGATTCACGAAGGTCTGAAAGCATGGGTCTGTGGTCCGGACGCTGTTCCACCGCACGGGAAAGCTGGGAAAGCGCCACCACTGGCACATTCAATTCCCTCGCCAATGCCTTTAAGGAACGAGATATATCCGAAATCTCCTGCTGTCTGGAGTCCGACCCGCGTCCGCTTCCTGACATCAGCTGAAGGTAGTCGATGATAATAATCTTCAAATCATGTTCCAGCTTATATTTCCTGCACTTGGAGCGCAACTCCGAAATGCTGATACCGGGCGTGTCATCTATGATCAGATTAGACTTTCCGATCACCCCCGCACTCTCTATCAGCTTCTCCCACTCTGCGTCAGATAGATTGCCCGTACGCAAATGCTGAGAATCCACCTTAGACTCCAAGGAAAAGAGACGATTCACAAGCTGTTCCTTACTCATTTCCAGACTGAATATCGCCACCGTCTGATTTAGCTTGAATGCCACATACTGGGCAATATTAAGGACAAAGGCTGTCTTTCCCATGGAAGGTCTCGCCGCGACCAAGATCAAGTCGGAAGGCTGCATGCCTGCTGTCCTGTAGTCTAAATCGATAAAACCTGTTGCAATGCCCGTAACGTTTCCGTTGCTCTTAGATGCCTTTTCGATTTTATCCATGGCGTTCATCACCACCTGCCTGATGGGGACGAACTCCCCTGTGTTCCGCTTTTGTACCAATTCAAAGACACGCTTTTCTGTGTCCTCCAAAATGACTTCAAGGTTTTCTTTCCCTACATAACAGGTATTGGCAATCTCTTCGTTCAAACGAATCAGTTTCCGCAGGGTCGACTTTTCAGCGACAATGCCTGCATAGTACTTAATATTGGCAGAAGTCGGCACTGCTGTGATCAAGTCTCTGATAAATTCAAGGCTACTGACTTCGGGAGGCACATCCTTCTCCTTAAGCCTGTCCTGAAGGGTAACTAAGTCCACCGGTCTTCCTTCGTCATTTAGTTCTACCATGGTGTCAAACACTACCCCATACTGCCTGTTGTAGAAATCATCGCCCGATATGATCTCAGACGCTACCGTAATAGCCTCCCTGTCCATGATCATGGAACCTATGACCGATTGCTCCGCCTCTATGCTGTGAGGCAATACCCGCTTTAAAAGCGCTTCCTCCGCTGCTGCCATTTATCATCTAACCTTTCATTTGTGTTACTTTCACTTTCAGTTTGCCTGTTACACTTGGGTGAAGCTTCACGCCCACCTCGAACACGCCGAAACTCTTAATTGCTTCGGGAAGGATGATCTTCTTCTTATCGATTTCTTTTCCGCACTGTTCCTTGTAGCCTTGCGCAATCTCCTTAGTAGAGATTGAACCGAATGTTCTTCCGCCTTCACCGGCTTTCATGGACAGGACTACTTCGTCTTCCTCCATCGCCTTTGCAAAATCCTGGGCTGCTTTAAGCTGTTCCTGGGCAAGTTTTTCATCATTTGCCTTTTTCAATTTCAGATCGTTCATATTTTTGTTATTTGCTTCTATGCCCAGCTTTTTGGGCAGAACAAAATTTCTTGCGTATCCGTCATTTACGTCTACCACGTCCCCCTTTTTGCCAAGACTCTTTACATCTTCTAACAATATTACCTTCATAATGACTCCTATCTGTTTTCTCTTATCGTTTAAGCCTACTCTGCCGACAGATCGCCTTCGGCAATCATCTTGTCCAAAGTCCCCTTCAGGATACCGATGCCCTCAGGAATTGAAACGCCGCTTAGCTGGCAGCCTGCCGTGCCTAAATGACCGCCGCCGCCCATCTTTTCCATGATGATCTGCACATTGACCTCATCAATGCTTCTGGCGCTGATGAACACCTGATTCTGGTACTCTGTAAGGACAAAGCTCGCCTTTACGCCCTTTATATTCAAAAGTTCATTGGCTGCCTGGGCGCCAACAACGGTAGGACTCTGTATATCTTCGCTGCTGCAGGTGGAAATTGCATAAGACTTACGATAAATCTCCGCCTGACTTACTGCATCCGCTTTTGCTTTATACTCTATGGCATCTTCCCTGGAGAGCTTGCGCACCCTGGTCACGTCTGCGCCATTCCTCCTCAAAAATGCCGCCGCCTCAAAGGTTCTGACACCTGTTTTCGTCATAAAATTATTGGTATCCACTACAATACCGGAATACATGCAGTCCGCCTCTTCCGCCGTGATCTTGATGTTTTCCCCGATATACTGCAGAATCTCGGAAACCATCTCACAGGTTGAGGAAGCATATGCCTCCACATAAGAAAGAGTGGCATTTTCAATAATCTCAGACCCTTGTCTGTGGTGATCGAGCACTACAATAGATTTACACATCCTAAGAAGTTCCGGGCACTCCGTGATGCTGGGCTTGTTCACGTCCACCACCACCAGCACGGTACCGCTTCCCGCAAGCTCTAACGCCTGCTGACTGTTGACGATCATATCTTCTTGGTATTCCTCATGACTCCTGATCAGATCCACCATGGGCTTCATGGAAGCGCTCACATCATTTAAAACGATATTGGCTTTCCGATCTAACGTAGTTGCAATCCGGTGGATTCCCACCGCCGCACCGAAACTGTCCACATCCGCAAGCCTGTGCCCCATGATGAGCACCCTCTCCTTTGTGGAAATAATCTCCCTGAGTGCCTGCGCCTTGACTCTCGCCTTCACTCTCGTATTCTTTTCTACCTGCTGGCTCTTGCCTCCAAAGTAGGTGACGTTCTGGGGTGTCTTGACTACCGCCTGGTCGCCTCCGCGCCCTAGCGCAAGGTCTATGGCATTGCGGGCAAATTCATAATTCTGTGCATAAGTAAGACCGTCCACACCAAGTCCGATGCTGATGGTCACCGCCATCTCATTGCCAATGTTGACCGTCTTCACATCCTCCAAAATATCGAACTTACTCTCCCGAAGGAGCATCGTCGCCTTTTTGCGAAGGATAATCATATACTTGTCCTTCTCGATCTTCTTGCAGATGCCGTCAAGGGCGGCAATGTATTTATTGACCTTTCTGTCGATCAGTGCAATCAACAGGGAGCGCCTTACCTCTTCCACGCTTTCAAGGGCTTCATCGTAATTGTCCAGATAGATCATACCCACAGCAAGACTCTGGTCATCCACCTCCTGCAGCGCGATCTTAAGCGCCGTCTCATCAAACAGATAAAAAGCAATCAGAAAGCCGTTGGACTCGTCAGCCTCCACAATATCGCTGCTCTCAAGCATGTCCCGCATAGACAGCTTCCGCATCTTGGCGACATAGTTGCTCTCTTCAAATACGATATCCGTCTCCGTAAATTCCGTATCATACGGAAGCTTTTCTTTGGTGATGGAAGGGAAAAGAGAGGTGATAGATTTCTTATATCCTTTCGCCTTATGTACCACCCTCTCAAAAGCCTCGTTGGTCCAGATAATATGACCTGCATCGTCCAGCATTGCGTAAGGGATCTCCAGTTCTCTTAACAGCACCTTCTGGACTTGTCCATACTGGGTCGCAAAGCTTACCATCTCATTCATGATGACAGGCTTATTATAGAGCTGCAAAGATACCACCACTGCAAAGTACAACAAGGTAAAACAGGTCACGATAAGACCGGCAGGTATGCTGAACAAATATACCGCCAAGTTTACGATCATCAATAGAAAACCCAGATATAAAGAAGTCTGCATGTATCTTTTCAGCCTTCCCTTTAATCTCATTTTACTTCTTAATGGAGCCATTCTACCAAATACTCCTTTTGTAGTCCGATGTAATTGATTAAAATATACTTCCTTAGTATAACATTTTTCCTAAAAAGTTTCTACCAAATTATTCAGAACCTTTTAGACAGTATTTTACCTTTTCCGGCACCACCGGCGTCAAATTAAGGCATGATGTGTCGAGAAAGCCATTCCGCTCACATCCCTCCCCCTGCCGCGTAGAGAAAATAGGAAACCGGAAACAATCTGGCAATCCAGTCCACCCCTTCTATATAATTTCCCATGCGGATAAATACCGGACAGAAAATACAACTTCCAAGAATCAGTACAGGAAGAAGGCTATACAGGACCTTGCTCTTTTTGATGAACAGGTTTAAAAACCGCACATATAACTCAAGTACAACAAAATAAAGGAAAAGCGCTATGGCATCCCGAACAGCCCCGCGCCAGCCGCTTCCTATGTCCAGCAGGCAAAGACAAAACCCGCCCATCAGAATGCTTCCGGCTACTGCCGCATGAATGCTGCCCGATTTAAGACGCCTGCGAAAGGCTGCGGGCACATTCTTAAAGGTCTGCTCCTGTTCCATGGCATTTCCCAACCCCAAAAGGCTCATCAGAAAGATCATCACCCCGATACAGCCTCTAAGGGTGTCGAGATTTTCCGCCTTCTCACTGCCTCTTTGCTCTATTGTCTCATATTCAAAACAGAAGGTACTTCCATCCTGCGCATACTGATCCTTAAGGGAAAGAAGTCTTTCCCTGTCAAAGCCGCTCCCTTCAAAGTAATCGGTCAAAATATCCTCCGAAAGCATCTGAAACAGATCCGCAAATACCACCTCATACGAGATTTTGTAAGCGGAAGAAGCAGGTGAAAAGTAAAGCGTAACCTGATTCTTTGCTCCCCTTTTCAACAGTTCCTCATAAAAACCTTCCGGAAAAAGATAACCGCATTCCAGCGTTCCATTTTCCACGAGCCTGATCATCTCTTCCTCATCCGTATATCCCTGAAATGTGAAAATCCCTTCTTCTTTTTCAAGCATTCGGAACAGTTCTTCTCCCTTTTCATCCTCCCAGCAGACGCCGACTGCAATTCCCCTGTACGCTTCCCCTCCAAAAGTGCCTGTCTTTCCCATGATGCCCAGAATAATACCTACAAGGAGCAAAAAGGCAATCCAAATCCTGTGCTTTTGCAGATATTGTTTCCAAAGAATCGTATAAATTTTTACCCAATTCTTCATTTATGCCTCCCTTTGCCCCTCGCTGCAAGATACGCTCGTCCCATAGCCGCCAGAATACCTGCTGCCAATGAAAATACCCCCACAGCCAGAATCATTGCCGTCGTTTTAATATCATATCTTCCCTGCAGAGCTGTCACCATCCCTTCCATCCACACCTTATAAGGAAGGTAAGCGCCTGCCTTTTCTATCCAAACAGGGAGAAAGGCGGAAGGAATAAAAACGCCGGATGCAAACATAAATACCATCAGCACAGTAAATCCTACCCCCATGCTTCCCACCTGATTTCCCAAAATCTGGAACAGCCCGCGTATAAACACGCCCACAAAAAGCCAGAGCGGCAGAATCATCATCCATGCAGGTCCTGGCGCAAAAGAACTTTTGCTGCTATGCATCACAAACAGATAGACTGGCAAAGAAAAAAGGCTTCCAAGCAGGGCAAAAACGATAGAAAATGCTGCTGTATCGATCAGATACTGCTGTACGGCGCCAATCCCTTTGCATTTGAACATCTTCTCTCTCTCCCCCATTTCCACCTGCATATATCTGCCGAAAGCAAGTCCTACAAAGGACAGAAAGGCAAAAAGCAGGGAAATGACATAATAATCGGTCAGATTTACGCCTTTGACCGCGGTCACTTCCTTTTCCCTGAAAAGCGTGCTTCTTGCAAGAGCGTACTTTAAGTACGCTTCATTCAGCGCATCTTCTGTCTGACCAATCAGATCCGCCCTCCCATTTTCCCCACAGAGCGTATCCGCCGCATAGATTCCAGCCTGCGCAGTCGTAAGAAGCGATGCCCCGGCACGGGATAATTGGGTAAACACCTCCGTCTCTATCTTACTGTACGCACTGCCGGTCAGGATCTTTGCCGGTATGTTCTCACCGGAAAGAATACTGTCCACGATTCCCTCGGGCACAATGATTGCTCCGTAGATTTCTCCTGTCTTAAGCGCATCTTCCGCTGCCTCCTTGGACATAATTTCCAAGGAAACTCTATCTTTAAAGCTGTCCATGCCGCCTACAAATCTGACCAGCATATCCGCCATCCGGTCTTCTCCCTCAGCGACGATTCCCACCTTGATCTCTTTTATCACCTTGTCCCCATAAATCGCCCTTGTGGCATAAATACCTGCCCCTGCCAGGATTGCCGCAAATAGAATGGTCTCCAGCAGGATGAGTGGGAGGATTCGCATAAACTCTTTTAGTTTTAATCTAAACAGCATCCATCTGCAATACATCTTTCCTCACTGCCCTTTCATAAATCCGACGACCATTTCTTCCACCGTCATCCCTCCGGAAAGTGCAGACGCTTCTCCATCCTTGATTGCCCACAGGCTCTGGCACGCCGCAATTTCCCCTTCCTCATGGCTGGAAAGTAAAACGCTTCCTCCTTCTTTGGTAAACCTTCGGATGTACTCTTTTAATTCTTCCTTGAAAACCAGATCGAGTGCAGCGCTGGGTTCATCCATCAAAAGAAACGGTGGCTTATGAAGCAGGGCGCACACAATGTTTACCCGCTTATTCATACCGCCGGAAAGATTCTTTACCTTTTCTTTGTAAAAGGGTCGAATCCTAAACTGCTCGCACAGCTGTTCCAGATTGCGGCAGTTTTCCCGATAATCCCCAAAACTTGCCCACAATTTTATATTGTCACGAACGGTCAAATCCGGCATCAAAGCGCTTTCCTGCGGTATATAACCTACATATGCTGCCATCTGGCGGACGGGATTCTTTATTTCTTTCCCGTTTACAAAAATCTGTCCGCCGTCTGCCTTCTCCACCCCCGCCAAAATCTTAAGGAGCGTGGACTTGCCGCATCCGTTAGCGCCTACAATTCCCACGCACTGCCCCGCCTGCACCGTCAGGCTGACTTTGCGCAACACCTGCTTTTTCCCATAACTCTTTTTGATATCCCTGATTTCTAATTCCATATTTCCTCTCAATCCACCGTGCTTCGCATACCGACTTTTGTTCCGCGCACGTATCTGCGCACTCAATTGGACCTCTCGCACGAACTTTCTTATGATATCAAATAGAGCAGTGATCTCCACCGCTCTATTATCATAATACCAAAATCTATTATTGTCCAATTTTAATACAAAGAGTATGCAATCTCATACAGAATCTCATACCAGTCGTCTTCCGTCATCTTGAGGGCATTGCGAAGATCTCCCTCCGGCACTTCTATCTCACCACATTCGTTGGAGACGGTGATATCGCCGTAGAAAATCTCCTCGCCATCCACTTTAAACGTGTCGATGGTAATGAAATATTCAGAACCTGGCACTGACCTGTCGATATTTCCTTTCGTAAGAAGAGAAAGGTAATCCTCTTCCTCCATCGCAAACTGGAAATCTCCGCTGTCTTTGTCATACTTTGCCTCCATAACCAGTTCTTCTCCATCCACTCTAATGCGATACTGCACCTGATAATCCGTTCCTTCGGAATATCCGCTCCGCTCGATTACAAATGCTAATTCCTCAGAATCATATTTCATTGTAAAATCTGTATTTTCCAACGGAAAGTTTCCGCCGCAGATGTTCCATTCCACGCACACCTCTTTGCTTTCAAAGCTGACCTGCGCCAAGACTTCATTATAGACATAGCAGCAGACCTGCAGATTGCCCATTTCAGCGCAGGCTTTTTCAAGCTCTTCAAACGCCTCCAGCATCACCTCATATTCAACTGCATATCCGGATGCGCTAATCGCCAGCTGGTCGATATAGTTGCGGAGCGCTTCGTTGCTTTCATAAAGTTCTTTATATGCATGAAAGAAATCGGCTGTCTGTTCAGCGGAAACTGTCACTACATACCCCTCGCAGTTTCTTTCCTTTCCATTTACTGAAAGCATTTTGCCGTCCGTTTTACCCACTTTTGCATTGGTCCACATGCTAAGCATGGCATCGCCCAACTGTGTAAACGCTTCATCCAGGGATTCGTCTGTTTCTGCCAATCCATTCCCCTGCAGTTCCTTTCCCAGCATCCGCAGTTCTTCAGCCAGTTCATCCTCCAGCTCATACATGTCTATAAATTCTTCAATATCTTCATCATACGTTGCAAAATCCACATAAAGCACGTAGTCTGTCCACTCCGGAATACCCAGCCGCACCTCTTCTTCATCCATATACAGGTTCGCTTCAAGTATGGAAATCCCATAATAGCCTGCGCCCATAAGCATTCCCCAGCGGTCATGGTCTCTGTTAAATTCGATTGCTACATTTCCCAGCCCAGATAAATCCAGATCGGCGTCGATATGCATCTGTTCGTCTTCAAACATATCCTCGTAGCTATCCATGCCCCACGCATCCTTTATGGCGTCTCCGCTTTGTGTAAATGTGTTTTCAAATGCGTTCGCAAGTGTTTTTTCAGGACTTTGACCCAAATTCCCTGTTGCCACCACTACACCCAAAAGAATTACCACCAACAAAAATCCCACCGCTGCCGGAATGATAAATCTAACTGCATTGCCGGATTTCTTTTGATTCATCTCCATACTTTCATCCTCCTGCATAATTGGACAAAAGGGCTGCCGATGACCGGCAACCCTTTACTGTTTACAATTTGAAATGTCTAAGCTGCATCTTACCTGCGCATTAATCACAGGTATAAGGCATTAATGCAATATGACGTGCTCTCTTGATTGCAACTGTAAGAGCTCTCTGATGCTTTGCACAGTTTCCTGTGATTCTTCTGGGAAGAATCTTACCTCTCTCAGACACATATCTTTTTAATTTATTTACATCTTTGTAATCAATTACATTGTCTTTGCCGCAGAACACACAAACTTTTTTTCTTCTGCGCATTCCGCCTTTTTTTCTCATGGGAGAATCAGACTTGTCTGCTTTATTATATGCCATAATTATTGCCTCCTATCTTTATTAAAAATCTTAGTTAAATGGCAGTTCTTCGTCTATTCCATCCGGAATATTCATGAAGCCGTCACCTGCTCCTGAAGGTTCGGGCGCCCTGCCTCCGCCGGTATAGCCCCCACCAGAACCGACGCTGCTGTTTTTGCTCTCGGCAAATTCCTGATCTTCTGCTACTACCTCTGTGGTGTACACTTTAACACCATCCTTGTTGGTATAGCTTCCTGTCTGAATACGACCTGACACCAGAATCTTGGTTCCCTTCCTGAAATATCTTTCAGCAAATTCCCCAGATTTTCCGAATGCCACACAATTGATAAAATCTGCGGTGTTCTCGTCACCGTTACGATTGAATCTACGGTCTACAGCCAGTGTATATCTGGCAATCGCCAATGCGTTTTCCCCCTGTGAGTATCTCACTTCAGGGTCTCTTGTCAAACGCCCCATAAGTATTACTTTATTCATACCTGCCTCTACTTTCCAGCATATCTTTCGTATACGCTTTATGCTTCGTCCTGTCTAACGCATAAAAATCTGATAACATTGTCCATAATGCGAACACGATTTTCAATTTCGATCGGCGCTGTGCTTTCCGCATCGAACTGGATAAAGTAATAGAAAGCTTCTTTCATCTTCTGAACTTCATAAGCCAGTCTCTTCTTGCCCCAGTCGTCAACGTTTGTAATCGTACCGCCGAATCTTTCAATGAGCGCCTTGCATTTGTCTACGACTGCTGCTCTTTCCTCATCTTCGATTTTCGCACTTACAACAACGGCTAATTCATATTTGTTCATGCTTAAGTTACCTCCTTTTGGTCTCTGGCCCCCATTTATGGGAGCAAGGAATGTGTCTCTTCCGCTTTTGCGGATGGTTAAAACATACCACGGAGTAATATGATACCACGTATTTGCCTATTTTTCAAGAGTTTGTCCGTGAAATCTTTTTAATCTTTTTTTCAACCTGACTTCGCGGACTCATGATCTGATGCCCGCAGCCTGCGCACTTTAACCGGAAGTCTGCTCCCACGCGGAGCACTTCCCATTCAAAGCTTCCGCAGGGGTGGGGCTTTTTGAGCGTCAGTTTATCGCCTATCTGAATATCCATGCGTCACGTTCCTTTCTAAAGTTACAGGCTTGCAAAGATTTCCCCGATGCTGCCCTGTACCACCAAATCTGCCGCCCCGTCTCGCGCCGTGGGCGTCTTGTTAATCAGAATCAGTTTGTTCCCTCTATAATAATCTATCAGACCTGCTGCTGGATATACCACAAGGGATGTGCCTCCGATAATCAGGACGTCGGCATTTGCAATATAAGAAATAGCATCCCGGAGAATCTGGTTATCCAGCCCCTCTTCATACAGGACCACGTCCGGTTTAATTGCCCCTTTGCACGCATCGCATTTGGGCACCCCGTCCGCATGGAGCATGTATTCTGCACCGAAGGACTTTCCGCAGCTCTCGCAGTAGTTTCGGAGCACGCTGCCGTGGAGCTCTAACACCTTTTTGCTGCCCGCCGCCTGATGGAGTCCGTCGATGTTCTGGGTGATGATTGCCTTTAGTTTGCCCTCCTGCTCCCACTCGGCAAGTTTAAGATGCGCCGCGTTAGGCTTTGCATCGAGGCAGAGCATCTTGTCCTTATAGAACCGGAAGAACTCTTCGGGCTTTTGTCTGTAAAAGGTGTGGCTTAAAATGGTCTCCGGAGGATAATCATATTTCTGATTGTATAGTCCGTCCACACTTCTGAAATCGGGAATGCCGCTTTCTGTTGAGACACCGGCGCCGCCAAAAAATACGATGTTGTCGCTGCCGTCTATGATTTCTTTTAATCTTTCAATCTGATCCATCCTCATCCTCCATTTCCGCCTGGGACACATCCCTGCGTCCGTGCTTTTTTATTCGTTCTGTACTGCCATGCTCTTTTACTTGGCTGATTGTATTAGAATCAGTTTACTACAGGATGGTTGGATGTTCAACTGGAATTGTGGGAAGGTTATGCTGTCTGCTTCTTATGTTGAATTAAGCCTCCTGCTCAAAATGACAGGAGGCTTAAAACTTTTGCATGAATGGAAGTAAACTACTTTCGTTTGTCTATATCTATAACAGCAACGTAGTGAGACCTTGAAGAATCAAATATCGATTTCTGCATCAACAAGCGCCGCCAAAACAGCACTACCAACAAGAACAACAGCACCACCAACAACAGCAGCAACAGCCAATCCCACTTTTTTGTACCATTCTATCGGTTTTTTTTCTTCCTCTGCTTTTTCTTCCTCTACTTTTTTCTGTTCCGCTTTTAATCTTTCTTCTCTCTCTGCTGCTTTTTCTTCTTCTATTCTGGCATAATGTTCTTTAAATCCTTCTGTACGACCGTCTTCTCCTTGAAAATAAACTAAACTTTCTTGATAATCATCTATCTTAAAAACTCTATCGCTTACCTTTGCAAGTTCTGGAGACATAGAATTAGAAAAGGCCCATACATCTAATGTAAATGAATCCCCCTCCTTGGCTCTTATCTTATCTCTTATGTCAGCTATTGGAATGAAATCAGCATCACCTGTCAACAGAACCACGCGACTTGGCTTAAGTTCTCCAATCGCTATCATACCCTCTAGGGCAAGCTCTAAATCCACACCTTTTTCTTTTGTGTGACCAGCACCCGCAGACACTCGTTTACGTTTACAAAGCACATAATCTTTTTCTTCCATTTGTGTCCAAAATCTATCATTGCTGGGCGGCGTTGAACCTGCAATAATTTTTTTAACAATAGTATCATTTCCTGCACAGATTTTTTCAAAATAAGAATAACTAAAACGTGCACTTGGATCACCATATTTCTCTTTTCCAGAAATAAAAATATTGGAATTATCAATCAATAATAAAACTGTTCCCAAAAGATTACCCTCCTATCTAAAAATTTGAAATTTATAGGCGTTTATTTCTCCAATATGAGCGCGAGGGATACCGCCCTTATGCCCTGCCTTTTACTTCTTCATTATATCGTCACAATATAAAATTAGCAAGGAATATCCATCCTAAATTATTCATGCCAAAATCCGGTAAATCTGAAGTGCTTTTACTATGCGACTGGCTTACCTGATTTTCTGAACAGAAATCATAAACTTTCTTTTACTGTACTCCCAATCAACACCCTCTTCCCACAAAATGCAAATCCATACTTCCGTATACGCCGCTCCGGTATCCCCTTTGCTATAAGCTTCGCCTGATAGTTCTTTTCCCCTATCTGTCGTAGCGCTTTCTGTACTGTGTCAGACAGTTCCTTTTCATCCTCATCCTGCACTTTAAATTCCAGAATGATTGCATCGTTTTCCGTATTCCTTGGTTCCAGCATCACATCATACCGCCCCAGTCCGCTTTCCTGATTTGAAGTGATTACATAGCGGTCGGCAAGTTCCACGATCAGCCCCAAGACAAACCCATGATAAAACCGCTCCGGCTGTCTCACAGAAGGCTTGTTTCCCGTATCAAAGCTGCTAAACATTTCCGAAGATACCTTGTTCATATAAATATTCATTGCCTTGATATCTCCATCCATCAGCGCCCTGATAAATTCATTATAATCAGATGATACATGGTCAAACCATCCTCTCACCATCTCGACGAACATGATTTTGGTTTCCAGATTCGTCAATGCCAGCTCGTATTCTTCTTTCCATACGCCATATTCCGTCATATATGCCTGATGATCTTTCACCTTCAAATAACCGCTGGCAAGTAAAAGGCTCCAGATGGCATTTCTCTTCGTGGAAAGCTGATCATAAATAATCTGCTCATCTATCTCCATCCGAATGCTTTCGCCCTGAATCAAATGCTCAAAAGTTTTCTTAACCTCCGGGCTCCCTTCTCGTATTAATTTCCCCACAAGACCGTTAGAACTTGTATTCACCCAATAGGGACCCACCTTCTCATCGTCCAGAAAGTTTATCACAGACCATGGATTATAAATGTCCGACCGGTCTCCAAAAATAAATCCATCATACCAGTCTTTCACCTGCTGTTCCCGGTCAGACAAACCATACTCTTTCAACGCTGCAAAAACTTCCTCTTCGGTAAATCCAAAACAGTCTGCATATTTCTTCGAGGTTGTCGTCACCACTTTTAAATTGTTCAAATCAGAAAAAACAGACTCTTTGCTTACTCTGGTAATTCCCGTCATAATGGCGCGTTCAAGATAGGGATTCGTCTTGAAAGTAGAATTGAACAGGCTTCTTGTAAAGGTCACCATCTCCTCCCAATACCCGTTGATATATGCCTCCTGCATAGGCGTATCATATTCATCCAAAAGAATAATCACCTTTTTCCCATAATATCTGCCTAGAAAATCTGACAAAGACCGAAGAGACACTGCCGCTATGCTGTCAGACATCCCCGCAGAAACTTTTTGATAAAAATCCCGTTCCTTTTCATTGAGCAGTCCGCTGCCTAAGAGATAATCATGCTTATTATACTGCTCTTCTATCGTCCGGCAAATATTTTCCCGGGCACCGGCAAAGGAGCTTTCCTTGATACCTGCAAAGCTCATAAAAAGAACGGGATATGACCCCTGCATTTTTCTGTATGTATATTCCCCGTCAGAAGATTTTTCCTGCCATATTGAAAGTCCTTCAAACAGATCCCCGCGACCCGCGTATTGAATGGAACAAAATTTTTCCACCATGCTCATATTTAAGGTCTTGCCGAAACGCCTTGGACGGGTAATCAATGTCACCTCATCACCGGACTCCCACCACTTGCTTATAAAATTGGTTTTATCAATATAAAAATAATCTTTTATCCTTATTTTTTCAAAATCCTGATTCCCAATACCAATATTCCTAGCCATAACCCGCTTTTCCTTCCAGCGCACAATTGTAGATCTACTCTATCCTCCTAACGCTTATCTATAGTATATCCATTCTCTTTTTTAAATGCAACTCAGGAAAAATACTCAAATTCAAAAGAAGCCCTGTTCGTTTCAAAGGCAAACAGGGTACAGCCTTTTTTGCGGAACCGGTAGAATGCCCTACAGGATGCGCTTTCGTGAATTGTCCTTACCATGCTTCCATTTGCCGGAGCCTTAAGAGGTCGCGCAAATGCTTCCAGCAAATGGGCATCCAGTTCCAGGTCGCCCTGTACAATCCGGACCCTCTTGTTTTGAATCCGAACCACTTTGGCTCCTAAATAAGTAGCTATTCTGTACTCTTTTCCCCGCCATAATATAACGCCAATAATGCCGGTAAAATGAACACCTGCCATGGGAATGTCCGCCACTGACAGCATCAAGGATCCGCCCCGAAAAAAGCATTGCGTCCATAGATATTCCTTGGGGAATGACCTTCCCTGGTCTCCCTCCCAATATCCCAGGGCATTCTGAAACATATATTCTTTTCCATTGATGCGCACACTTCCCATAACGGAATGCTGCATACTCCACACGCTATGACGGCACTCCATAAACGGTACCAGTGCAAATGGTCCCATGATAGGATATTTTAAAGGGGAAAGCCGCCCAAAATCCAATTTTCCCCTGATGGTTAACTGCGGCGTGCGTATTGCCAGACGAATACCTTTTTCACCGAATCGGCTTCCTCCAATAAAAATATTCTTTCTTGTCCGCCGAAATAAATCCGCCTGAAATGTAACTGTCCAGGCATCCTCCTGCGTAATCACCTGAATAGAGCAGGTGGATTCATTTTTTGTACTATGAACGGCAGGTATTACCGCTAAGGTCTGTGTGTCGGACTGGCATTTTAAATACCAGCCATAAAAGAAATCATGCATATGCTTATCTCCATGAAAAATAATATTTATTTTTCCATGGATACGCCAGATTTATACATTCTAGTGAAACACCGTGTAACGCTAATGACAATTGCCCAGGATTATAGTATAATCACATCATTAAAGGCAACATTCAGAAGGGAGCAGCCATGCATCTAATATTATTTTTACTGGGCATCATCTCAATCTGCTATTTTCTATGCATTGCATTTTTTGTGGGGCACGGAACCAACTTCTTTTTTATATGGCTCTTAATCGGCATTGGGCTCATCACATTTGCAGCTCTTCTAAGGAAGGGATCCTGGACTGCCCATTTCCCCCTCTGGCTGCGCCGGACCTTTACTGCGCTGGTGTGCATCGGCTTTGCCCTCTTTCTTTTCGTGCAGGGATTTATCCTCAGCGGATTTTTCCAAAAGGGACCGGAGGGACTTGATTATGTGGTAGTCTTAGGCGCGCAGATGAAAACCAGCGGACCTTCCAAAGCCCTCAAATACCGGCTGGACGAGGCTGTCCGTTATCTGGAAGCCAACCCGGACACCAAAGTCATCGTATCCGGCGGTCAGGGACCGGACGAGCCCATATCGGAAGCGCAGGGAATGTACGATTATCTGGTGAATGCAGGAATTGCGCCTGACCGGATCTTGTTAGAAGACCAGTCAAAGAACACCTTCCAGAACCTTACCTTCTCCGCGGAGTATCTGGACCCGTCTAACGACTTAGTGGGCGTGGTGAGCAACAATTTTCATATTTTCCGGGCTACCAAAATCGCCCAAAAGGCGGGCTACCAAAATGTATACGGAATTGCCGCCAAGGGAGAACCCTTTCTGCAATGCAATAATATGATGCGGGAGTTTTTGGGCGTCGTGAAAGACTTTCTGGTTGGGAATATATGATCCCCTCACCTCACAATCTTGTAGTATGTCCTAGCGGTAGTCAGATAACTAATCCCATAAACGAAGACGAACAGCAGGCAAACCAGTGCCGTCATCAAAATCATCAGCCTGCTGTCATATAAGCCAAGCGCCGCCATCAGATTTTCCACCATGAACATGCCTGCGCAGGTGTGCATAACTGCCCCTGCCAGGGGAAGCAGAAATACCAGCAGAATCTGCCTGTGAATCGTTCCCTTGATTTCCTTATCGCTCATCCCCACCTTCTGCATAATGGCAAAACTGTCCTGATCCTCATAGCCTTCTGAAATCTGCTTGTAATACATGATCAGGATCAGACACATAAAGAAAATCATGCCGAACAAAATTCCTATAAACAAAAGACCTCCAAACATTGCCTTATTAATAGACCTCTCTTCCAGACCGTTTCCCACGCCGGTAAAGCCTTCCTGTGCCTGCATCCACACAGACAGCTCATTGACAAACGCTTTCTTATTCCCGTCTTTTCCTTCCAGCACCACCCCCAGCCTCTGATACCCGCTATCCAGAAAATCTTCCACATCTGTGATGCCGTTTTCCTTTGCAAAGGCTTCCGCACATGTATTTAACGCCGCATCATCCTTTACCACAATGACAAATTCCGTTTCAAAAGTATCCTTCCCTGCCTTGGGGAAGGGATATATATGGTTTATCTCTTCCGCTACAGGCAGTTCCATTCCCATAAATACTATAGTCTCATACCCAACATCCTTTCCTTCCGAAAGAAGCAGAATCTGATTTCCCTCCAACATCTTGTTATCATTTTCCAGTCTGTTATAATCTTCCAAGGTTAAAAAATAAAGCGTAAATATGTCCTCATACCTTGCACCCTGCCGCTTTTTCCCAAACTGGTTTTCCTCTTTTTGGCAGGAGAATCTCATATAATCAAAGAGATCCTTTCTTACCGCCTGCCTGCCGTACTCATCTTCCAGCTCCGTTACCTTTGCCTCCGCCGTTTCGCGGTCAATATCCCCCTCTCCATATTCCGCCCACACATCATAGGGGTACGTATAAAGTCCCATGCCGTCAAGTCCCTTGTACAGGGTAAGGGTGCAGATCAGCGTAATAATCACCATTGTGGAAAAAATACAGATATTGGACAAACTTGCCGCATTCTTTTTCATCCTGTAAAGCATGCCGGAAACCGTCACGAAGTTTTTGGGCTTGTAATAAAATCCCTTCTTCTTTTTTAATCCCCTAAGCAGCACGACACTGCCGGAGGTAAACAAAAAGTACGTGCCCATGATTACCAGAAATACCGCAAGAAAAAAATCTGTAAAGATCATGCTGTTCACTTCTGACATAACGGAGGTCTTATATCCCAGCCCCAATAGAACCGCACCCAATATTCCATAGACTGCAATCAGCTTCGGCTCTTTCTCTCCCTTTTTACTTCCGGACAAAAGTTCTACCGGCTTCGACCTTCCAACCTGAAAAAGCGCATATGCCAGATTGATAAAAAAGATTGCTCCAAAAAGGAGTGCCGTGTCCTTCACCGCCTGCCAGGAAAAAACAAATTTTAAATCCAGCGGGAGCCCGGTGACCTTAAGGAGCAGCAGAAACAGGAGCTTAGAAAGTATGCTGCCCATAAGAATCCCGCCGCACATCACGCCAAGGTAAAGCAGCAGCGTCTCCCAAAACAGCATGATTCCGATATGTCTCTTTTCCAGCCCCAGAATACTGTACAGCCCGAACTCTCTGGTACGCCTTTTTATAAGAAAGCTATTGGCATAATATAAGAATGGGACAAGTATGATTCCAAGAAGCACCTTCCCGATGGAGAGCATCATCCACGCATAAGCTGCCTTAGGCAGATCTTTGATCAGTTCTTCATTGTAGACAATGGACGAAAATGCAAAAAAAGTGAACACCGAAAAGATACCTGCCATCATGTAAGGGTAATAGACTTTTCCATTTTGCCCCACAGCCTTTCGTGCCAGCTGGGGCAGCAATTTCCATTTATTCATCCTCTGATTCCTCCCTGCCGTTTGCTACAGCCCCGCTTTCTCTCATTTCCTGCAGACTGCCGCCATTTTCGCCTTCTGCCTGCAGTACGGTGAGCGTATCTGAAATCATTTTGTACATGGTGTCTTTGTTCCGGTTCCCCCTATAAATCTGGTGAAATACGCAGCCATCCTTGATGAATAAAATACGTCCTGCATGACTTGCCGCCTGTATGCTGTGGGTCACCATCAATATCGTCTGCCCTTCCTCGTTGATCTCCTGAAACAGATTCAAAAGCTTTCCGGAAGCCTTGGAATCCAGTGCGCCGGTAGGTTCATCTGCCAAGACGATATCCGGCTGGGTAATCAGTGCCCGGCAGACCGCCGCTCTCTGCTTTTGCCCGCCTGAGACTTCATAAGGATACTTTTCCAAAAGGTCCAGTATGGATAGCTTCTGTGCCAGCGGGAGCAGCCGCTTTTCCATGGTCTCATACTTTACCCCTGCCAGCACCAGCGGAAGGAAAATATTATCCTTAAGAGACATGGTATCGAGGAGATTGAAATCCTGAAATACAAATCCCAAATGATTCCTTCTGAACGCACACAGTTCCCTTTGCTTTACCGTTCCTAAGTCCTTTCCTTTCAAAATCACCTTTCCGCTGGTGGGCTTGTCCAAGGAGGCAAGGATATTGAGCAGGGTCGTTTTGCCCGAGCCCGATTCTCCCATAATCGCCACATATTCGCCTTCCTCCACAGAAAAATTTACATCATTCAAAGCATGGACCTTAAGCGCACCGAACCGCGCCGTGTATACTCTCTTAATATTTTTGACTTCTAAAAGCGCCATATCATCTTCTCCTTACGTTTCTTTAATCTGATTCCATTATAAGAAAAAGGAAAATGCGCTGCCATGCATCCGGCTTACATTTCCCTTTTCTAAACTTACATTTTTGTCACATTTCCTGACAAAAGCCTAAAAGAATCTTCGTCCCTTCTTTTTCCCGTGACTTGACCATGATGGTATGGTTCAGCCGCCCCATAATCTGACTGCACAGATAAAGACCGATGCCGGTCGACTTCTTGTCCATCCTTCCATTATATCCCGTAAATCCCCTTTCAAAGATGCGGGGAAGGTCTTCCCTGCGGATGCCGATTCCGGTGTCTTCTATCACCATATACATTACTGTGCCTGTCTTCCTCTCTCCCCTTTCGTCTGCTCCGTAAATGGATATGCCGCCCTCTTTTGTATACTTTATGGCATTGGACAAAATCTGTTCTATTACAAAGGAAATCCATTTTTCGTCGGTAACAGCCTTTAAAGAAAAATCCTCTAAGGAAAAAGAAAGACCGCTTCCGATAAACAGAACCGCATACTTGCGTACCGCCTGCTTTACGACTTCGTGAATTTCTATTTTTTTGAATGCTAAGTCCGAGGACAGACTGTCTAATCTGGCATAGCAAAGCGCCATCTCCGCATACTGCTCAATCTTAAACAGCTCCTCCGCAGCCTGCTTTCCCACCGGACCTGCACCTGTCTCCTGCACATCTTCAAGCAAAAGGTGCATAGCCGCAATAGGCGTTTTGATCTGGTGGATCCACATGGTGTAATAATCCGCCATATCCTGTTTCTTTTCGTCATACTCCGTGACTGCCCGGCGCACATCTTCCTCCCCCGCTGAAACAATCTGGCGATAAATTGCTTCCTTCAAATTATCCGCCTCCGGAAGGCTGCTTTCCCTGGCGCCTTCTTTCAAGACCGTCTCCGCCAGTTTTAAGCACTTCTTTCTATAACAAACAAAATCATACGCCGTGCAGACGCCAGCCAAAGCAAAAGCCAGCACCAGTCCATAGGACATATTGGCGATTGCATCCTCATAGGCATACAGACCTGCCAGAAAAAACAAGATCAATATACTGAGAATGTAGAGGGCAGCATAAGGAATATGCTCTTTAATATACGCTTTTACAATCTCCCTATTCGCCAAGCTGATACCCCACTTTCTTTTTTGTTACAATCGTCACCGTGATCTTTGCCTCCTCAATCTTTTTCCGCAAACGATTCATATTCACTGTGAGCGTATTGTCATCCACGAAACATTCATCATCCCACAGCCGCTTCATCATATTTTCACGGGAAACCACCCCGCCTGCATTTTCAAACAGAAGCTGCATGATCCTAAATTCATTTCTGGTAAGTTCCAGCCTTTTATCCTGATAGGAAAGAGACATATCACTCAGATTCAGCAGAACATCTTTGTACTCCAGCACGGAAGGCTGATTCTGGAATGAATAAGTCCTTCTTAAAATCGCCTGTACCTTCGCCGCCAGCACTTCCAAGTCAAAGGGCTTTGCAATAAAATCGTCCCCTCCCATGTTCACCGCCATCACGATATTCATATTATCGGCGGCAGACGAGATAAAAATAATCGGCACCTGAGAGTTCTTCCTAATTTCTCCGCACCAATAATAACCATTATAAAAGGGAAGCCCTATATCCATCAACACCAGATGCGGATCGAACCGGGCAAATTCCTGCACCACATTTGCAAAGTCTGCTGCACATGCCACCTCATAGCCCCACTTTTCAAGATGCTTTTTCACTTTTTCGGATATCTTTTGATCGTCTTCTACAATCAGGATACGGAACATCATTCTTGACCTCATCATCTTTTTGAAGTTGCAGTTTAGCCCGCAATCCCTCCTGCACCCCTTGCGGGTTAAGCAGCAACCCTTTTTGCTATTATAGCATTTGATGGTGGATTACTTCATTATTATTTCCTTAAGATACTCCTGTATTTTCGTTGAGTAAATAACTCTATCTTTTTTATCCTCTCTATGTTAATGTTAAGTCAATACTCAATATCTTTGCAAAGGAGTGTTTCCATGACACGGAAAGAGCAGAAAGAATTTAGGAGACAACAGATTTTCCAGACAGCGCTTTGTTTGTTCGTGCAGCAAGGCTATTATGGCACAAAGACAAGCCAGATTTCCAAATGCGCCGGAATCAGCGAAGGATTACTATTCCATTATTTCCCCACCAAGGAAAATCTTTTGGAGGAACTGGTGCGTTTCGGCGTTACAGGAATGCAGATGCCTGCACAGATAGACGCAGCAAACGGTCTGGATTTCTTTTACCAGTTTCTTATCCTATTATTCCAGTTTTTAAAGCAAAATCCTTTTGTCGCCCAAATGTTTATTTTTATGGCGCATGTAGTTAAATCTGAGGATATTCCTCCGCACATCCGGCAAATGGCGGTTTCCGTAGATCCCGTACAGGACAGCTGCCGCAGAATCAAAGAAGGACAGGCAGATGGCAGCATCCGTCCCGGAGATCCAATGGCATTGTCAAATTTGTACTGGTGCTGCGTTCATGGTCTTATGGAACAATATTCTTTAAATCCTGACATCCCTCTGCCGAATCCGGAATGGATTTTAGATATACTTCGTGCAAAAACGCTTTAGAATGGAGGAAAAATGAACACAACTGCAAAACAAAAAATTGATAAAAAAATCGTAATTATAGGCGGCGGCATTGCCGGGCTGTCGGCTGGTATCTATGGATGCCGTGCTGGCTATGAGGTGGAAATCTACGAAAAGAATCCCGTCGCCGGAGGTCAGTGCATGGGCTGGAACCGCAAGGGATGTCACATCGACAACTGCATCCACTGGCTTACAGGCACCAAAAAAGGCTCCTCCCTGTATGAAGTGTGGGAGACTATAGGCGCGCTTGATGAAAACACGCAATTTGTAGGCGACGATCTGTTCTACACCACCGTCCTAAACGGTCAGCGCATGACCTTGTGGAAGGATTTGGAACGGACAGAGGCAGAACTTCTGGCATTATCCCCTGAGGATGCAGATGAAATCAAGAAATTTATTCAGCATGTACGATATGCCTCGGAATGCGAAGTGCCTGCTGAGAAGCCCATGGAAGCTATGAGCATCAAAGACTATATCCGTCTGGGTGCTTCCATGGCATATATGCCAAAAGTAACGAAAGAATACGGCTCTATTGACTTACAGGATCTGGCAGCACGTTTCAAGCATCCACTGCTTAAAGTACTTTTCACCGACTATATTCCGAAAGAATACGTAGCAAGCTCCTTTCTGGTTTCCTACGGCACCATGGTATCAGGCAACGGCGAAATTCCCTCAGGCGGTTCTCTCGCCATGGTAAACCGTATAGTTGAAAGATTCCGCCAGATGGGAGGAAAGTTATACTTAAACTCCCCCGTTGCAAGCGTATTAATTGAGAACGGAAAGGCTGTCGGCATCGAACTGCAGGACCGGAGGCATATCATGGCGGACTATGTAATTTCTGCTACAGATACCATGGAGATGTTCAGCCATTTGATTGGCAAAGAATATATGAGCAAGAAATGGCAGTCCTGTTACAGCGACAGCAAAACTTACCCCCTTTTCAGCGGAATGCAGGCGGCATTCGTAGTTGACCGTGATGCTTACAGTGAACGGGGCACCATATTCTTTGACTGCAGCCCCATCGAATCAGGGGGCAGCAGCACCTGCCGGATGTCGGTTAAAAGCTATGACTACGAACCCTCCTTCGCACCGGAGGGAAAAACGGTGATCCAAATCAACATTGCACAGTATGATGCAGAATATCTGTATTGGAAAAGCCTGTCAAGGGAAACCTATGTGGAAGAAAAGAAACGAATTTTACACGCAATAGAAGAGCGCCTGTACCAACAGTTTCCTTCTCTGAAAGGGCATATTGAAGTCCTGGACTGCTGGACACCTCTTACCTACGAACGGTACTGTAATGCCTACCACGGTGCTTACATGAGTTTCACCACGAAAAAGGGCGTCAAATCCTTCCGCACAAAAAGAACCGTTAAGGGCGTGAAGAACTTTTATATAGCAAGCCAATGGCTCATGGCACCGGGAGGATTACCTGTAGCCGCCACATCCGGCAAGTTTGCTATTTGGTGGATAGCAAAAAGAGATAAACGTAAACTATTTCTCAAATGAGGATTCAATCATGGACATACATTCTCTAAAGGAAAATGCCAGACACGGCACGGTCATTTTTCCCTTGGCATTATACGAATGGAGCGGCACCGAAGACTGGCGAGTATCTCTTCACTGGCATGAGGAGATGGAACTGGTTTATTTCAAAGAGGGGACCTTTCAGGCATGGCTGAACACCAAAGAATTTCTGATCAACTCCCCTGCCTTTATGTGCATTCATGCCGGTGAGCTCCATTCCCTGATTCTGAACGCAGGCAGCCTGGAAAGCGCCGTTGTCTTTAATCTGAATATATTAAGTTTTGAACATTATGACGCCATCCAGGCAAAGTTGATCCGCCCTCTCATGGATGGTCGTCTTCGTCTGCCCGTTCTAATCGAACATTCTGACCCTGTTTTTCCCGGTGTGAAAAGTTATTATGAAAAAATGGAAGATGCACTCAAGGAAATGAACGCCTGCAGCCCGGAGGACGAAATTGCCAAAAACTCCGCCTATCTGCAAATCAAACTGCTTCTCTTCGATATACTTGCCCTGCTCTATAAAAATAGCAGCCTTATACATGTGAAAAATATTTGCAATGAAAATGAACATCAGATTGAAAATCTGAAAAAGGTTCTTTCCTATATCAATGATCGATACGCCTCTCCCATCTGCCTGGATGAACTGGCTTCGCTGGTCAATCTGAACACCCAATATTTTTGCAGATATTTTAAAGAGAACATAGGAAAGACCACCACAGAATACATCAACGAAGTCCGCATTGAGAAAGCTGCTGCCGCATTGCTCGAGACAGACGACAAAATTATTACCATTGCTCAGGATACAGGCTTTGACAACATCGGCTATTTCATCCGAAGATTCAGGCAGATAAAAGGCGTCACTCCTTCCGCGTATCGATCCGAATATCGAAAAGAATCAAAAAGTCAAAATAATGCAATAAATTAGTGAATTTTAAGCAAGATTTCCTCCGTATGAGATAATATAATGTCATTACAATCTCATGAAACGGAGGATTTTTTATGAAAAAGAAATGGTGGCATGACAAAGTTGCCTATCAAATTTACCCTAAAAGCTTTTGTGACACAAACGGAGACGGCATTGGTGATTTAAAAGGGGTCATCGATAAGCTGGACTATCTAAAAGAGCTGGGCATCGACATCATATGGCTCTCTCCCATTTATCAGTCTCCCTTCGTAGATCAAGGCTACGATATCTCGGATTATTATAAAATCTCCGAGCAATTTGGAACCATGGAGGAATTTGACACCCTGCTTGCGGAAGCTAAAAAGAGAGACATGTATATCGTGATGGATCTGGTCATCAATCACTGTTCCGACCAGCATGTATGGTTTCAAAAGGCACTTCAGGATCCGGAAGGGGAATACGGCGATTACTTCTACTTCCGCAAAGGAAAAGAGGGCAATCCCCCCAGCAACTACCGCTCCTACTTCGGCGGCAGCGCCTGGGAAAAAGCGCCCGGCACCGACTATTACTATTTCCACATGTTCGCGAAAGAGCAGCCGGATTTAAACTGGAACAACCCCAAACTTTTGAACGAATTATACACCATGATCAACTGGTGGCTTGAAAAGGGCGTTGCCGGCTTCCGCATCGACGCCATCATCAACATCAAGAAGGATCCCACCTTTGCCGATCTTACGCCGGACGGACCCGACGGGCTTGCAAGCGTATGGCACATGGTAGAAAAGGTCAATGGCGTAGGCGATTTACTGGAAAATTTAAAGAAAAACACCTTTGAAAAATATCAGGCGTTCACCGTGGCAGAAGTCTTCAATATGAAAAAGGATGAATTAGTTGAGTTCGTGGGCGAGAACGGGCACTTTTCCACCATGTTCGACTTCTCCGCTCATTCACTTTCTATGGGAGAGCACGGATGGTATGACAGTAAACCCATTCAATTTGATGACTTCAGAAATGCCCTGTTTCATTCCCAGTCCGAGTGTCTGGACGTGGGTTTCCTTGCCAATATCATTGAAAATCACGATGAACCAAGGGGCATCAGCCGTTTCCTGCCATCTTACGCGCAAAATGATGCCGGAACCAAAATGCTGGGCACCATAAGCGTATTGCTTCGAGGAATCCCCTTTTTATATCAAGGGCAGGAAATCGGCATGCGCAATTGCCCTATGGAGTCCATTGAAGACTATGATGACATCAGCACCCGTGGCGAGTATCAGATGGCGCTTGCCGCAGGTCTTTCCGCGGAAGAAGCACTGGAGGTCTGTTGCCGCAACAGCCGAGACAACGCTAGGACCCCCATGCAGTGGGATGCTTCTGAAAACGCAGGATTTACTACAGGACGCCCTTGGCTTAAAGTGAATCCTAACTATAAGACCATCAATGTAAAGTCGCAGCTTGAGGATGCAGATTCTGTTCTCTCCTACTACAAAAAGCTCCTTTCGCTGCGAAAATCAAAAAATTATAAAGATGTGTTTACATATGGAACTTTTCTTCCTCTTTACAAAGAGGAGGGGTATATCTTCGCTTATGAACGTAAGACAGACGATAAGACCGTTGCAGTCCTTGCCAACTTTGGAAAAAAAGAGAAAACTTTATATTTAAAGGACAGCTCTGCAAGTACCGTCCTTCTTAACAATCAGGATGAAGTTCAGATTCAGGACGACCAGATTACCTTAAAACCTTGTCAGGTTCTTGTAATCGATCTTTTGGACATGGAAAAAAGAATGCTTGCCGGGCTTCCCTACAAGACCACCAAAGAACTATTTGCCAAGCAGGCAGTAAATAAAAAGAAGATCGCCCGCTTCAACCAGCTTGACCCCACCAACCTGGAGGAAATCGTTGCTTCCCTAAAAGAGATTTTAGGCAAAACCGGCAAAAATGTTTTTATCAATGCTCCTTTTCATTGTGACTACGGAAGCAACATAGAAGTAGGTGAAAATTTCTTTGCCAATTACAACTTTACCGTCCTGGATGTAGGCAAAGTCATTATTGGGAAAAATGCCCAGATTGCACCGAATGTGTCCATCTACACCGCCGGACACCCGCTCCATCCTGAAGCCAGAAATTCCGGCTATGAGTACGGCATCTCCATCACCATAGGGGACAATGTGTGGATTGGCGGAAACACCGTAATCATGCCCGGTGTCAAAATCGGCAATAACGTAGTAATCGGCGCCGGAAGTGTTGTGACAAAGGATCTTCCCGACAATGTCATCGCCGTCGGCAATCCCTGCCACATCCTTCGTGAAATTACCGACGAAGATAAAGACTTTTATTACAAGAAGTGCGTTTTCGACGTACAAGACTACCTTGGCGACGGATATTCCTGGCTGTAACAAACGCTGAAGCTTATTGTAACAAACGCTGAAGCTTATTGTAACAAAATTAATCAAAGTGCCGCAAAATCTTCCTCCATTTTGCGGCACTTCCCTTTTATAAGACCTCGTCTAATTTTTTTCCCATCTTGTTTTCAAAATATCTTTTTATTTCTATATTTTTATCCCATTTATCCTGTGGATAAGAACCATACCTGCGCTTCACATCATTCATGCGGTCTTCGATCTTCATGACGCCTTCTGCCCCGCCCACACTGTCGCACAATTGAATCAGCCTGTCGTAATCGTCGTATTCGATAGCAGCCAGTGCTTCTTCAACTTCTCTATACTCTTCCTGCGTAATATCGATGTTGCCGATATAAGATACGATATCCTGCGTAGGAAAGGAATGGGTCAGGCAGATTCTTGCTGCCTCGTCATACCCTTTCTCCAGCATATAATGATAGCCATCGTAAATATGTCCCATGTGCCTTATCCCGAATTTTCGTCCGATATCATGCAAAAGCCCTAATACATAAGCTTTTTCAGAATCCATCTCTGCACATGCCGATGCGATTTTCTCTGCACACGCAGCAACGACCCTACTGTGGTCTCCCCATGGACCAGGGTTACACGGCTCCGCCTCCTTTAAAATTCTTTCTGCTTCTTCCCGTTTCGGTATCATACTGTCTCCTTTACCTGCCCGCACTTCTGCCTTTCTCTTTTAAATGTTCCTTTACAATCTTATCTATGGTATCCCTTGAAAGAGGATAATGATATTCCCTTATGATCCTATCCGTATCATATCCTAAATCCGCCAAATGCCTGATTGCTCCGCCATATGCAAAATCCTGCACAAAATTATGAAGCGCCTCATTAAAATATTGATTTTCCATCTTCGTCCATCCTTTGCGCCTGTCCCGCTTACGATAGCAGTTCCTTTTCTACCTGCCGCGCTGCTATATTCTCCGCTCTCCTTCTATTGTCACATACAATCCATTCGTCAAGCGTCAGCGGTTCATAGTCTGAATACTTACAAAAGCAGTTGATCATATTGCAGGGAATGTGCCGCTCAGTTCCCCTTGCATCGGTAATGACGGTGTTCCGGGTCATCTCCTGAAACTGCTCCAGCAGCCTTTGATCCTGAGTATCATGCACATGACCATAAAGCATATAAGTCTTGGGCATTCCCTGATCGTCCAGCCGATACTGCCCATTATAGCACATAATCGGATAGTGGCACAGCACCACTTTTCTTTTATTGTCATAAAGCTCTTCATATGACTTGA
This sequence comes from Lachnospiraceae bacterium, assembly GCA_011959285.1. Classification (GTDB taxonomy): domain Bacteria; phylum Bacillota; class Clostridia; order Lachnospirales; family Lachnospiraceae; genus Suilimivivens. Next base: position 37,303 of record BLLW01000030.1, read on the forward strand.
CCCATCCAAAACGGCTCATGTCCAGTTCCTTTTTCCCAAGAAAACGGTCGTGATTGCCCTGGATCAGATACAGCCTTCCATTCAGACGCCCCAGCAGTGCATTCGTATCCTTGACGCTTCCCCATGACAAATCCCCGATAATGATCACGTCATCTCTGCTGCGCACCTTACCGTTCCACTTCGCCACCATATACTCATTCATCTCTTCCACACTGCCAAATCCCCTGCAGTCCATACGATCGTTCATAGCCGCGTGAAAGAAGTGTAAATCCGCAATATAATATCTCATACCATCACATCCTTTTGTTTCAGTTTATATGGTTTTCCTTCAGATGACAAGACCGGTTCCTCATTAGAGAATTTTTAGAGAATAATATGATATTCTTCTTTTAAAACATTAAATCTATACGACTGTTTTCAAAAGAGGAAACATTATGAAAAGATCACATACTCAAAACAAATCTCTGATACGCAAAAGAAAAAGGAGAAAGCGCATCCTCCAAAGAATAAGGCTCACCTTTCAACTCATCGCCACCTGCATTCTTTTTGGAATCGCGCTCTTTCTCGCAAAAGATCTTATTCGGCATTATGATACGCCCTCCGGAAGCACTTCTTCCAGCTCTTTATTTGCCTATGATTACACGGCAGATTACCACACAGACAGTCTTTCCGCCGCACCTGATGCTGTTTCCCAGGATATGGTTATTGTGGAAGCGCGAGGCTCCCTTACCAGCGCTGAACTGGAAGAGAAATTGGCAAAACTGGCATTGGAGAATAAAGAAATTGCAGAAATTTATGCAGACAAGGAGCTATACCCAGAAGAACTGCTGACCGCGCTTGCAAATAATCAGGAATTAATTCCCTTCGTAAAAGGCTACCTTTCTTCTGACGGCACCGTAAAAGGAGGAATCAGCCCGGAAGAAGAAGCCCAATCCTTCCCTTTATTCCTGCAATGGGATCAGCGCTGGGGCTATGCTCCTTATGGCGGGAGCTGCATCGGAACCGCCGGCTGCGGTCCTACCTGCCTGTCCATGGTAATTTTTGCCCTCACCCGGGACTTATCCGCCACGCCGGACGCCCTTGCCGCATACAGCATGAGCTCGGGATTTTATACGAAAGGCGCGGGTACCGACTGGTCCTTCATGACCTATGCCGCCTCTCAGTACGGACTCCGCGCCAAAGAATTGGGACTGGACGAAGATGCTATGAAGCAGTATCTGAACCAGGGACATCCGATTATCTGTGCCATGCGCGCCGGAGATTTTACCACCGGCGGGCACTTTATCGTTCTCTATGGCTATGATGAAAACGGCTTCCTGGTCAACGATCCCAACAGCGTGGAACGAAGCAGCAGGCACTGGGATTTTGATACCCTTCATTATCAGATTAAAAATTTGTGGGGGTATTCTTTATCATAAGAGCCTCACATTGGCGTCCTGTTCACCACCTTTGAGAACAGATAGATAAAGCTTTCCGTTCCCAGGCAATAACACCCATGCGGAACATAAGGCCCCACCCACAAAAAATCCCCTTTCCTTCTCCTTCAAGCACGTACAAAAAGGCTTCCATGCCCTTCTGCCGGCAAATTTTCTTACAGTTCCCTGCCCTTTTTTTGCCGTCACGATCAGCTGCACAAAATCTGCACCCAATTTTCTGGATGCAAAAAAATCTAAATATACACTCATATCTCTTTTGAAATAATTGATCCAATCAATCATAGAATAGTTCGGATTATTCTCTTTATTACTAATGTCTCCCACAGCTCTCAATTTATCGCTCTATTCAACTCCCAATAAACGGAAATTTATCTATTTACGTTTCTTTTCCTGCAATAATAAACGACCATCACAAACGCAAAGGAAATTATCTGTGCAACCATGATCCTGACAATTTGCAATTCGTCTGCGCCCTTTAATGAAACGACATGCAGCATATTTGTAGCAACGGTATTATTGAATAAATGGTCGCCAAGCCCTACCCATATATTTCCTGTGATGCGGTAAAGAAGCCCCCATTTGATTCCCATAATTCCGGCAAGGACAATATAACCGATAGCCATCAGAACCATTGCCGCAAATGACATTTCTCCATTCACATAGCTTCTGATCGGCATTACAATATGCCAGATACCAAATAAAAATGCTGCAATAAAATTCGCCTGCATAAATGGCTTTGTTTCAGAGAGCGTTTTAATAAATAGACCGCGAAAAACACCTTCCTCCATCCATACATTGACAATATTGAATAGTATGCATAACAAAAAGAAAATGAAATCCGTATTTCTTATCTGCGAGCCAGTTAAAGAAAAACTGCTGATGTATATTTCCAAATGTGCAGGATTGCCTTGCAACGCTAAAATTGTTAATTCTAGCCCATATGAAATGGCAAAGCAAACGCTTCCCAATAACAAGCCTTTCAAAATACTGCCTGCAAAACCGTTTCCTTGAAATCCAATATCACTCCATATAAGATTTGAGCCTTTTAATATCACGGCTAATATAATAATCCCAACAACTTTGTGGAACACATTTTCTCCAATAGCTGTTTTGTCTGTTTCAATTAGAAAGTATTCCACAAACCTTGCAGACAAACAAAGCATGAAGATTATCATGCATAAATTAGTTGGTTTGCATTTTATGTTTCTTTCCATATATAGCCACCTCAATCAGCACCAGTTTCTTTTTCATATATTCGCATTTCATAAAAGCAGGCATTATATAATTTCATGTATTATTGAAAATACTTTTGCTCAAAAGGAATATACGAAATACTATTTTTTCCAATACCGTCTTTTACATATTTCATTTCATATACCATTATTTCCATACTGTAATCTTCCCCACAAATCACGATTTTAATTTTTCACTTTTGCTGTTTTAACTTTCGCCAAAGAATCAGCTTTATGATTATGGCTATTATCAAAGGGGCAATCGTATATATGCCATAATACAAAATACCTGTGTACCATGGTGCCGATTGCATAGCATATAACCCAGGATGTGTCCTGTAATCCAGACATACATAGATTGCATGCCCTGCAAAAGCCCCAATCAATGAAATGATCAATATATTTAAAACTCCGTTCAGCTTTTGTATCTGTGGTTTCTTTCTTATCCGTTTCCTGTGGGAATCAGTCTCCACAGATACCGCATTCTCTTTTGATTCAGATGAGCAGGCGGTCATCCCCATCGCCAAAACTATCATAAATATCAGAATGCATTTCCTTTTCATAATCTTTCTCCTCTTTTTCTAAAAGAACCGTATTTCTGTAGCATGAAATTCATCATTTTTAAAGCTGCCTTTCATTTCAACGGACATATGCTCTTTCAAATCCTGAAATCCAGCCTCTTTATCTTCATGGTTTTCCCCACTTCCATCCGTGGTTCTCATATAAAAGATGGTATCCTCCTCAAAAAACACATGAATCAACTCGGTGTCAGGAAGAACAGCATTGGAGCTTGGAGAACTGTATGATAAAGAACCGTCATCAAGAATTTTCACTTTCTTTTCGGCGATGAAAAATGAATTCTCTTCCATTTTCCAAACCTTACCCAGAAAATCCGCATCAACAGCAGCGGCAACATCCGGCTCTAAAACCTGCCATCTGCCTTCTGTATTTTCCTGTGGCTCCTCCGTGCCCCCAGCAATCTCTTTTGGTGCATTATTTGATTCCTCTGATAACACTTCGCTTATCTGGCTTTCTTCTATTTTAGCAGCAGACTCAGAACCGGAACCGCATCCCGTAACCATCGTATTCAATATACAGACAGTACCGAATACTATCATTGCCTTTTTCAGTTTCATAACTTTTCTTACCTCCTGGTTATTTATAGAAATAATAACTATTATAGTCTGTCTGATTCATTCAAACAACCTGTTTGTTGTGAAATGCTTTCTGGATACCGTAAATGTCACTGAACGTTCTGAGGAATATCTACTTGGGTCGATTGCAAACCGACCTTCCCGTTTTGTAAACGAGTTTCACCTTTCGCAAGCGGCATTCAAATTTTGTACCACAAAATTCACGTCTCTTTCTGCCCTTATTTCCAGCTGGCGGTCTGCGTATGTTTTTAGTTTCTCGCTGCACATCCGCTCGTCCTTGTTGTTCAGGTAAATCTGGTAGATGCTCTGCCCCTGCTTCACTAGCGACACAAGTATCTTATTGAGTCTTGCTATCTCCCCTTCCGTTGACAGGATCCCGCTCCTTGACTCCGATATCTTCGTTTTATGCTCTATCGTAGAGCCATGAACAAAGTAACTCCTAAAACGTTGCAAGAAAATTTGAACGATTGGAATAAGAATTTAAAAAACATAAAATTAAGTACCATTCCAATGCATGATTTAAAGCCCAAAGGCTATATTTACTTTTTTGAAAATATAACCAAAGGCAGAAATAACCCTATCAAGAGCATTGATTTTTCAGAGTTTAACTACTATGTTCCCTACAATTCTAATAAGGTATATACATTAGAAAACCGCACTATCACAATAAATGAACAAGCATTAAGTCTACGTCAACTGCAAGATGATTTGACCTTTGGAAAAAGTACAACAGAAATTGTTCCAAGAATTAAAGGAAATACTTAAAGAGGTAAGCGAACTTTACCCACGACCTCTGAATGTATAAGAATATTAACGTTGACAAAAGAAATCAACCCGAATAGCGAATACGTTTTTATGCCTTATGAGAAAATTATGCTAACCAATACATTCAACATATATTTGATCTGGAACACATGGAAGATACTTTTGGCGTAGTTGCACCAAGTAATCATAAGTAAAAAATAAAGGAAACGCTGTATTTATCAACGTTTCCTCTACTTTTAACAAGAGGCGCAGACCGGATTTGAACCGGTGGATACTGGTGTTGCAGACCATTGCCTTACCACTTGGCTACTGCGCCATACTATGTAATTATAACAAATCGATAAATCACAGTCAATTCCATTTTGTCTGTAATCTATCGCATTAAATGACTCCGACGGGAATCGAACCCGTGTTA
>BLLW01000031.1 GCA_011959285.1 Lachnospiraceae bacterium
GGTGAATTAATATAGTAAAGGATTTCTATTGCTTTCAAAATCTTATTTTTTATAATGTCAATCATACTTCTGTCTTGATGTTCACATTCCATAAAAAAGACAATGATTTGTATTCTCTTATAGAACTCATACTCTATATAACTGTTTTTTAACTGTATTGTCCTCTTAATTACATCATTGACATCTGCTCCTTTATACGAATTTAATGTTGCATCAACAACAGATTTTATATTAGGTCTCGGATGTATTAAATACAACAGCCTGTTAATAATATATGTCTGGATTTTTTTGTTATATTTATCTTTACTAACAATGTCGTATAATCTTCTGATTAATTCTAACCTACCAACACTGTCATTAGTTAATTGGCGATATATTTCAGCAAATAATTCTTGTTTTTTGGAAATATAGTTTCCATATAAGAATAAAACTGTACCAAATCTACATTTTGATGCAATTTCATGTTTATATGTGTCATAATCAATATGAAGTTTTTCCAAAAAATCAATAAACTCCACATGCTCTTGGTAATTTCCATTGTTAATATCTATATCAATACTGTCCGTCGTCAACTCAAATTCAATCGATTTTAAAGCTTCTTCCTTTAGGTATTCTTTATCATCTGGTCCTTTAATATAATAAGCCGTACCTAAACAATGTTGAAATAGTCGACCTGTTCTTCCAACCAAATTATAAAAATCGAATGCATCAAAATTTTCTCCAAATCTTCTGGCAGGTTTTGTTATAATTATATTCTCTGCCGAGGTATTTACTCCTTCCAACAATGTCGATGTACATAACATTCTTTGATAGAACTTTTCATTTTTATCATTAAATAAATCCAATTCCAGCATTCTTATTCCAAGCGGAAGCTGTCCATGATGAACTAAATATCCACATTCCATTGCATGTAAAATGGACCACTCCTCATGAATTTCCATTTTTGCCCAGCTAACAAACTCATCAAGCAATGGATTGGATGGCTGTTCATTGTTATATGGCTTTTGAATCTGTTGTATATACCCATCAAGCTCTCTTACCGTTGGAAAATAAATAAGTGTATTTCCACTTAATTTATTTAATAATTCATTTGTTTTAAAAATTCGGTCTTCCTCCCTCAAAACAGGATATGTCTTTACCTCATTCACTACTGGTGAAAAATTAGTACCATAAAAGACAGGTACATCATCCAGTTTATCTAAATTCTCTATACCTTTAATAAAAGGTGCTAATAATACATACTTTTTGCTTATTTCCACCAAATTGTAATATGCCAAATTTAGTATTAGTACCCTATCATCCTCTTCATCTCTTTGTAACTTGTATATCTCATCAATAACAAGGAAATCAATACTTTTTATAATCTCATGAATCTCCACATCTACAACCCGATCATGTGTAACTAAAAAAATATTTTTCTGAGCGGAATCATACTCTTTATCCTTTTCAATTGATAAATAAACATTATATTCCCCATACACATTCTTATATTGATTTATTATTTTTCTCTTATATTCATCAATCAATGCAAGTGTAGGTACAACCAATACAATATTTTGAGGCTTATATCTCGCTATATATTCAAATATTACGAATGTTTTACCAAAACTAGTAGGCGCACTAAAAATCAATCCTTTATTCTCACAAATAAGCTGAATAATTTTTAATTGCTCCGGATGTAAAGAAATTTCCTTATCCAAGCAGCTAACAGCAAACCCATTATATATAGCTGAATTTAATGAGAAAACATTAGAATACATTGTCAAGCCCAATGCATATAAGGATTCTGCATTTTCTTCAGCGAATTTTGTTTGATTTTCACTATTATTCATTTCACGAATATATAATTCTCTATAAACTTGTGGATCGACTAATTCATATTGCTCTTCTTTGATATTCATCCTGTTTCATCACCGCTTTCTTTATTGCTACCTCAACAAACCTATTTTTGTCAATTACTGGCAACGAAATAAAAATATAACTGACATTTAATCCAAAAAAATTCTTTTTGGTAATTTTGTCCAATAATTCATTAATATAATGTTCTGGAGAATTTTTCCCTTTCCCATTTCCATGTGCAATAAAAATCGGAACTCCAATTGTCTTTATATCTGCAATTTCTATCAATTTTTGAAAAGATATACATAATTGTTTTGCTTCTCCAAATATTTCCTCAAATTCTCTTGATAATTTAAAAGCATCCTCATCTGCCAATACTATCCTATATTCCTCCCGTATTTGCTGCTCGTAATTTTCCAATGAACGGTTCGCCAATATTATTCCATTATTAATATCTTTGCTAAATTTTGACTCACCAAAATAAATAATTTTATTAGAAGTATCCAAAAATAGAGTATCGATTCCAAATACACTCATATTTCTGTCTGTTGTACATCTAAATTTGGGTAAAATGCAATCCAACTCAAAAAATTTTGTCAGCAAAATATGGAATATATATTCACCTATTTTTCCAACTTTATCATTTTGTACTAACAAATTTCCATTATCATCTATTAAATGATATTCCTCTCCTAAAACAGTTTCTATTTCTTCATTAATATCTCCAACTGTCAACAATTCTAGTTTTTCATTTAAAAATATACTGATGTTATTATATAATTTTGCATATTGCTTTTCATCTCCAGTAAATGGTATCTTAGAGGCCCTCTTAGCATAGTTAAGCAAATTATCCTCGTCAAATATGTAATCTGTAAGGCCATCCACTAACTTCTCCGCATCATAAAAATCTGCATATACAAAGGAATACGCGTCTTTTTGATAATATACATTAAATCCATCAAATATTTTTATCTGCACTGTATCATTTGCCAAATAATTCACCTCCGATTTTTTCCACAATATTATGATAGCATCAGCATTGGTGCACATTATTGTTAAAACTCAATATTTATAATTGTGCCCGCATCCATCTCTGATATCAAGTTCATTCTTAATTCTGCTAAATATCGGTCCAAATCTTCCACTGATTCAATCCTCCATGATGAGGATTTACTAATTTTTTTGAATGTCACATTTTTAATATGTTGTGAATGATATCCATTTTCTTCTGCAACCTTGTTTACCTGCTGCTCTATCAAATCTGTATCATACCGTCCGTTTTCTTTTGCTTCTACTTCAAGTTTCTTTCTGACTTCCTCAGCTTTTTTCAATGCAATATCCTGATCCATCTTATCCATTTCATTCAGAAGACGGATTTTTAATGCTTCTGCTCGATCTGCATAACCTCTTAGTGTAGATACATTGGTACAACTTTCTGCGCCGTTCTGTATTTCAAAGAACATATCATTATATGGATTGATTTTGCTTTCCTTATATTCTTTTGTATTCAATACCTCAAACACTCGTTTCTGGGACTCTGCCACAGACGCAAGTACAGGTGCAAGCTGTTCGTCCAATACCTTGGAATAAGAATCTGTAAACTGTTTTAAAAGTTCCGGCAGTTTTGGAATATCTGCAAATGGCTTATTTTTCTTTACAATCGTCCGGATTGCGTCTACAACACTCTCCAGTTTTGCATCTACAATGTACGTTTTGCTGTCATCATATTTTTCCAAATACAACAGCGCTTTATCAAAAATACCTTTCTGCTCTCCTGCGAAAAATGCCTTAATTGGTTCATAGTCTTCTGCAAAATCAAGCAAATCATCCTGCTTCTTTGATACTGTTTGGAAAAACTCTACCGGAGACTGAATCTGCACAATATCAGACATTATCCTGATACCTTCTTCAATCACTTTTAATCCCGGATACTTAGCTCTGTCATAATCCTTTTTCATAACCCTAAGTTCTGTAATAAGTTTATTTGCAAAGGATATGAAATAATTCATAACTGCATCCTCATCATCAGATGGGCTGCTTGTATGGAACAGCTCTTTAAGGACGTCCCTGACTACTTTTTTATCTTTATCTTGCACACGGACACGTTCCTCCATCATCAGCTTTTCAACAAATGCTTTCTTAGTTATATAGTTGATGATTTCCTCTACAGCTTTATTCATCATGGTAACGCTTGCACCATTAACAGTGAAAGACAGTTCTCCCCTCTTAAAGAGCTTTGCCACAAGCCACTGAACATCATCTTCCACAAATCCATAAGGTGCTCTCATAAATCTGTCCTTGATGGATTTCATAGATGTCTTCACGTGCATCCGACTATTACCTGCAACATACTGTAATACATCATCAAGTGCATGGATATTAGGCTCTGTACCACCTTCCAGATTAAGGGTAATCTGATTGCTGGTCTTTAAAAGCTTTCTAATTTCATCCTCTCCCATAGCTGCATCAATATAATCTAACTTATGATATACAGTCTTTACTAATCTGCCAAGAGCTTCATTCATTCTTGCAGAGACTTCTTTTGCGCTTATCTGCGCCCGATCCCCATTCACATAGATAACAGCATCCTTTAACGATTCTGTCAGGAACAGTTTGGCATTCGCGTTACGCTCTCGCATTTCAAGTCTCTTTGCTTCCTTGATACTCTCATACTTGGATAATGCAGAAGATGTATTTAAACGTAAGAATTTTTCAATCTTTAAATATCTCTGTATCTCATCCATGAAAGTACGGTCATCCGGTAAAACAGCCAAAACTTCCCTGCCCTGTCCGGATACCATTCTAAGTGTTGTTTCGTCCGTACCATAATCAGATGCGGGGGTAAGAATACGCACTCCAACATCAAAATTCTGTGTAGGCTTATAAGGTCTGTCATCTACGATCTGATTAAAATTAAATGAGTATCTGCCATTGAATGCAGGGTATTTATATTTCTTATCTGTAAAAATATTCTCAAAAATCATTTCAGATACTTTATTGATAATCTCTGCCATCTCTACACTCTGGCTTTCAATCTCTCTATTGATTTCCTGTTCTTCGTCAGTAAGGAATATGTAAATATCCCCGTTCTTCTGTACAAGGTTTTGGCGCATCAATACTTTCAATGCATCTTCCACTTTTTCCTTCAGGGCAATTCTATCATCATCAATACTGGATGCCATAAGACTTGTGATATTGTCAATATTCGCCACGACTACTTTATCAACATATTTAATCATGAAAAGTACTTTTAAGACATCCACGGCAAATACGTTTTCTTTATGTTCCGGATTGATCATGTCATTTTCATATGCCCGGATAATAACTCCACGGTGGCTGTGGTCTAAAAAATTTTCAAGTGCATCATAAAATGCATAAAATGGAATAATTGTTCCAACTTCACATTCCTTATATTCCATAGCTGACTCTTTGAACATTGCCAACATGGAACGCTCTCCTTCAGACAAGTGCTTTCCGGATGCACCGTGGGTACGAATGGATGTTAGTACACTTGCAAGCAAATTGAACTGATAAGGTACAAACGGATAAACGCACGCAAAATCATTTTCATCTACATACAGCTTCTTTTCCACTCCATCATTGAATGTAATCAGGTTCTTGATAATGGTAGTCTTCTGACCGTATAACAGGCGTAAGGTCTGTGCAGGAGTCTCTTTCTTTTCCAAAATTCTTTTCTTGATTACTTCATCCACATTAGCAGACGATAAAGACAACCTTGTATCAAAACGTCCCTGAATTTTTGAAAAGTCATTGCCCTTAACCATTGTTACCGAATCAATATCCTGCTGGCTGGTCACGATAACCCATGCCTTACCCATACATTCCTTGCCAAGTTCTTCGGTCACGGTCTGTAAATTTAACATGAGTTTTGAGTCTTCTCCAATATACTGACCAATTTCATCTACCAAAAATACTACATGATGATTATTGCCCTTACGGTCAATGTATGCTTTCACTCGTTTTGCAAAATCTTCAATACTAATCTGATATGGTTCAGCTGCTTTTTCACACCAGTTACGCGCAGCTGCCTCACTCATGAAATCCATCCCAGTAAGGACTTCCACTACATCATCCTGAATGAAATCAAAGTCCTGTCTGGAATCTTCCCATGCCTCTCCATACACTTCTTCAAACTTCCGTTTGAACTCGTTGTATTGTCCTTCCTCTGTCAGCTTTCTTTCCAAATCTGCCAAGAAAGGCATTGCTCCACAAAAGCCCTGCATTTCATTAAATACTTTTAAGAATACATTAACGATTGCATCCTTATTCTGCTTACTATTTGAGCCACTTTTAGCGTCGATATTAAAAAGTACAACATCCGTATCTGTATCAGCAGCCAGCTTCATATCTGCTAGCACTATTCTGTCTACAATCTTTGGCTTACCTTCGGTAAGGCTGTCATCTGCAAAATAATCTATGGCTTTTTTATCACCCACAGATTTATTTGCCAGCAAATAAGAAAGAATTTTTAAGAAGTGAGATTTACCACTTCCAAAGAAACCGGAAATCCATACACCCATTTTAGGAGTAGTTCCGACAATACCCTTTTTATATGCGGAAAAGAAATCTGCAAAGTACTTCTGCAATTCCTTTGTTACTACATATTCATCCAATTCCTGCGCTACATTTTCTGCTTCGCTTTGACCAACAATGATTACACCCTGTATATCACGGTCAATCTCTTTTTCAAACATTTCTTTCATTAACATTTGCCGTTATCCTCCTAATTATCATAAGTTGAAAAACGCCGCCCTTTGCGTTTTTCCAAACATTTAGAACCTCTAAGGATGCGTCTTTTGCAGCCTTAGAGATTCTTAATGTTTTGTTATCGCACCAATCGGAATGCCCGGTAATAATTATCTTCCGGATATTCATTAAATATGATTAGCTCCTGTTCAGTGTAAGTACCCGGATAGAATAATACCATTGGTACACTGGCAAAAGTCTGGGGCATATTGTAGAGAATTTTGTTAAACACTTCCGGAGCTTGCAACAATGGGAAGCACTTTCCCACACCAGTCAGAAACACGACAGCATTCTCTGATGTATTCTCTGCAATATATTTTACTAGCAGGTTTTCCTTGTCAGTAATTTTTAGCGTATGCTGGATTGCGTCCTGCAATTTCTTAATGCCACGCTTTTCTTCCTGTGCGTAACACTTTTCCATAAAGTTCTTGCTCTGTAGATGTTCTATGATTAAATCGTACAGATCATATACCACCAACTCAAAACCATCTGTTCCTTTGATGTTCTTATTTTTCAAATAGAAAATTCGATTTCTTACTGTCAGTTCATCCTCCGGTGCATAATCAAATACCCAATAATTGACCTCATTTGCTTTTCCCTTTGTCTGTCTGAAAGATGGTTTCTTTATCAGCACTTCCATCTGATCTAATCGTTCTTCTATATTTGTCATCATCTTACCCCCGAAAGAGCTTTTATTATCTGCTCCATATCATTGTCAATAAGCCATCTTTCCATATCCGGTTCCATTATCGGTTTAAAGATTTTTCTGACATCCTTACCCTTGTCTGTCACACCTGCCTCAAATAAAAATGTCTTGTAATTCTTTCCCAATCTCGCAAATGTAGCATCTGTCCATCCAGCTACTTTCTCACTCTGTAACTTCTTGTCCTTAAAGAAAATATTTAAATCACTTGGCTTATACTCATTGCTTCCAATGATCATTTTCTCTCGTATTACCTCATACACAAAATCAAAAAATAAAGTGTCATTCACCATAATAGCTGCAAGATTAAAAATCTTTTGTGTCGATACATCTCCGTCTAAAAACACTGGATAGAAACTATCCCCTATCGCTTTTATTCTTGACGATACCGTATTAAAAATCTGTGTAGCTCTCTCTGGGGTAGATGCCGCAAATATATTTTCATTTCTGCATAACTCTTTAATTTCTTCAAATCTCTTTCCTTCAGATAGCAGCTTTACCTCATTACGAAATTCCATAAACCAAAAAGAATGCTTTACTGCTCCAGCACTATATTCTTTTCTTTCCATGTGTATTTGCACCTTTCCATTATGATTCTATACTCTTATCTATTCCATAATCCGGACTCGGTACAATATCTAAAATATCATCTACTGTACAATTCATTTTCCGGCATATTTTTACAATTACATCCATTGATACATTTTCATTACGTGACAGCTTTGCAAGCGTACCCTCACTGATACCTACCTGCTTACGAAACTCTGTCTTTTTCATCCCTTTATCAATCAGCATCTTAAATAATTTGTTATAACAAATATCCAATTTTCTTCTCCTCTAAACCTATAAACTCCCCAAGCAAAATTCCATAGCTTTCTTTTCGCAAAAAGCAAACACTCCAATATTATAAATTATATCACATACTCCCTAATAATGACATAAAAATATGCAAGTTCTCATAGTTTTCTTCATATTCTTATATTGCAACATTGCTTGTCTATTTTAACTTCTCAATTAAACAATTTAAAAATACCAAGATTTCCAAGTGAAACAGCAAATAACTCCCTATTCTTGTTTATTCTATAAAGTCATATGTACTTTTCTGCATCGGACGCCCTCACTTAAATCATAATTAATACATAATACTCTTTTTCTAATGACAAACCTGCATATATAATAAAAAGTAGCAAGAACCTTTTATTTTGTTCTTGCCACTCTTTGTTCATAAGCAATAAATGATTTCTTCTCTTACAATCTCCTCTGCCCTCGCCCTAATGCTATTCATTCTCTGTACCCAAAGCATCTGATTCTGTGCCTTTAACTGCTCCGTCACTCCCTCCCGCTTTGCCATCTGCTCCACTAGCAAATCAAATCTTTCCTCTGCCTGTTCCTGTATCATCAACAAATGTTTCTTCAATTCGCCCGATAACAGTAATCCCGAATAAATACCTCTCCTATGATTCTCCAAATAGGATTTCCTCATCAGTCCAAATTTCCTCAACTCTCCCTCCGGCTCCGGATCAGGAATTAAGTTCGGAATCAAATAATCTCCACATTTTTCATATGTTAAATTCATAATATTGTCCTCTTTCTTATAAGCTAATATCATGCTTTTTAATAGTTTTTTCTTTTTCCTGCGTATCTCTCTCAAACCCTAAATACTGCCTTATGTTCTTCAACTGCTTATCCGTTTCCATTGCCTCCTTTTCTGCTGTCTGGTATGTTTTCTTCAACTTTGCTTTTTGCACTGTCATTGCATCATATTCCACCTGCATCTTTTCCACATCTAGTGAAGAAGTCTTTATCCCATATCGCTTCAACATATTTTCAGCGCCGCCAAAGAGAATAATCTGTGTTTCATGACTCCGGAAATAGGCATCCTGATCCTTCGCTTTCTCATATCCCCTCTGGTATTTTCTGTTTGCCATATACTGTTTTGCGTATTTTAGGATTTCTGCTTTGGCTTTCATCTCATGCTCCAAATCCACAATCGCACTTCGTGCCGCTTTTGCTGTAGCATTTCTCTCTGATATTTTCTGTTTCAGTTCCTCTACCGAACCGCCCTCTGCATAACTCGCCGCAGCAATCTTTAAATTCTGTATATCCGCCCAATGCTTTAACGCACCATTTTCTTGAAACTTCTCCTTGTCTGTATCAATCAAAGTCCGCTTTGCATCCGGTCGCTTTGGAAAGGGAAATTTCCTTTTTACAGGGAATCTTTCCTGTGCCTTTACACGTTTTTCGATTCTCTCTCTGATTAATTCTTTCGTATATCCCACACCGAAATTCTTTTCACTGACACGTGTAAAACGTGTCTGCCCTGAAGCAGAAAAAAATAAATATTTCAGCGCATTGTCTCCAAAAGTTTCCCCTTTTACCTCATATTCTTTTGTCTGCATCCGGCTGATAAAATCTTCATAGCTGTGTGCTTCACGAATAGCATTGTCCATATCAGATTTCATCCGCGCTTTCCAAGAAGTTCCCGCCTCTGCCATCTGCCACTCATAATATGTCTTTCCTTTTTGTCCCGATGGAATAATGACCGACAATCCATGTTCCCTGCACAGTTCGTCTGACAAATTCCGTATCTGCCTGTATGTACGCTTACAGTCATTGTATTTTTTATGTTCCACATTATCAACCGCACAGAAAATGATATGATTATGACAGTGTTCCTTGTCTACATGCGTTGCAATGACATAACTGTATTTATTTTCTAACAGCTTGTCCGCAAGCTCTATCCCTACCTGATGAGCCGTATCAAAATCCACTTCTCCCGGCGCAAATGACTGAATCAGGTGGAATGCCTGCTTATTCCCAACACCGGAAGATTTTGATAACGCATCCATGAAATCATAATGCGCTGTCTCTATCCCACAGGCAAACGAATCTATCAAAATCTGTCCGTCAGTTTTCTCCGGATTGCAGATATATTTTAATGCTTTCTGTACGGTTGCTTTGACAGCATGGATTCGTGTGTACGCCATACCTGTTTTATCAGCTCCTTTACTTCTTCCATATCTTCTCGATAAATATTACCTGTAGAACTTATCCTTGCCGCTATCTGGTTCAAGCTTTTGCTGGTTCTGCTTAGATTGACATTGTAGACATGCAGTTCCGAGTAATCTACAAAATAAGTATATCCGTATAAAATTAAATGTCGAAGATAATCGTTTTTGTTCCTATATTCTGCATTTTTACACTTGGTATCTAAAATATACTTTTCATCATCACTCAACCGTAAAATAAGCTGATTGCTTCGTTTTCGTTTTTCCATTCTCAACCTCCATTATTTTATTGACTAAAAATTGATACTATTGTTTTCTTGCTCTGCATTCCGTTCTATATGCATTTCATAAGGGGTTAGAGGATTTTTCCCCTACAAGCGGATTGGATATCCATTTTGCAAACGTGTAAATGGTGCAAAATCGTCATTTGGATATCCGAATCCAGTGCTTGATATTCTACTTTTTAGCAAATTTTCCAAGAGTCATTACTGCATATTTTCTATCACTGCGCCTGCGCTTCATTTTTTGTACACAGAAAAGCTTCTGCCATCCTGCTCCTAATACGGTTCCCAATTGGCACCCAAAATCACTTTACCCCATTAATCGGGTGCCAACTCGGTACCATTTACGCTCTATTCTTTTGCAATCTACTCTCCCATTGAAAAAGCAAAATCCAACATATCTTCTGCAATCTCCTCTTCCTGCTCCGGTTTGGATACTTGCGTTTCATCAAGTCTTTGTTCTGCACCTTGAAAAACAGCTTTGTCGGCAAAATAATTGGTTATGTCCTCCAACACAACTCCCGCAACCTTATTTGCAAAGGCGCTAAATTCATTAGTTGAATCTTCATGCAATTCTCCTAAAAATCGTTTTCTCTCCGCATTTTGAGCATTATTTTGCCTATCTATCACTGCAATAAGCGCATCCGCAAGTACTTTTCCATAAGAACCATCCCTGCGGTTCAACCCATGCAGATATTCCCATGCCCTGCGCTGGTTCTCATCTTCCATGCAAAATTTTACATTGGTACAGCGATATGTTCCTCTCATAAAACTTATTCCTTTCCTAAAACTCAATCTATGTCTTATCGGATATGGAAACAGTGCTGTCTATCTGCGTAATTTCTTCTCCGCCAAAGTCTCATATCCCTTTGCATTGGCGCAAATATCCGTAATAAAAGTCACTCCTGCCTTCTCCGCTAAATCCGAATAATTTCGGAGCAGACAGCCGCCTCCGCCAATCACATACAGATGTACCAACCCTTCCTTATATCCATAATCCACCAAACGCCTTCT
Organism: Lachnospiraceae bacterium; assembly: GCA_011959285.1. GTDB lineage: Bacteria > Bacillota > Clostridia > Lachnospirales > Lachnospiraceae > Suilimivivens. Next base: position 11,613 of record BLLW01000031.1, read on the forward strand.
GATATTTTCTGTATACCTCGTTGCAATATGTTCTACTTTCTTAGCGGTACTATCTGTTCTTTCCTGTAAACCGTTCCGAAGAAGCGGTTCTATCAGCATTTCAGGAATATCCTCTCCGTTTTCTTTTGATAATTCTTTCTGTATCTCTTTCATACAGATGCCCACACCAAATTTGTCCGTCACAAGGCTCTTTTCCAACGGTTTATTGTCAACAATCTGCATAACATTCATAGTCCCGTTTCCAATGTCCGCCAGCATATTCATTCTCTGCATTGCTCCTAAATTAACAACAGCCGCAAATCCCTGTGGAAATATTTCTACGCCGCACAAATGCACATGATATCTCTCTTTTCGGAACTCAAAATGCAGTTCCTGTTCTTTCATCAAATAGCGCTTAAAGTCTGCTCCCTGACTTTTCATCCATGCAAGTGGAAGTCCAACTGCCAATATCACATTTGCCTCATGAAGTCCTCTGAACTTCAATTCCTCCGCAAATGCCGCCAGTGTCAGAATATAAAAGGCTTCGGAATCTGTTTTATTCCCCTGATATACCAAGTGCGACTCTCCAATTACATAAAACTTACTCTTATATTTCACAAAATTCTTACTGACAATCGGCTCTTCCTCCATACATTCCACGCCTGTCCGGAATACCCTGTGTGCGGTCTTCATATTTCCATATCCATGATCCACACCGACAATTATTCTTGTATTGCTGTTAAATTTCTGCATATAGCTTGTCCTCCTGATTTTTTATATCTTTTCTATAAATATTTTTCATCTATCTTTCCATTGCAAAATAAATCTCCATAATACATAAAAATCTCTTTTGCTCAAGACAAGCCTCTGCTATAATAAATTTGCAAGATTTACATAGAAAGGCTTATCCTTTTTATGTCGCAGATTAAATTGTTCCACCAATTTAATCTGCATCCAAAATGTCCCTGTTTCCGGCAGGGGCATTTTCATTTGATGCCTCATTCCTCTTCCGGTTCAGCATATCCGCAACTTTCTTCTGCTCGTTGGGATATAAATGCCCATATGTATTCAGGGTAATCTTGATATCCTTGTGTCCCATGCGTTCCTTGATGACCATAGGCGCTACTCCCTGATGCGCTAGATACGCACATGCGGAATGTCTTAGATCATGCACCCTGATTCTTTTTACTCCCGATTTCTGAATGTGTCTTATCATCTTATGCTGCACAGCTTCACATACAATGGGGAAAAGCCTTTCGCTGTCGGGAAATTCACACAGTTTATCACAATACGCCTTGATTTCCTGCGTCAAAAATTCGGGAATATCTATTGTTCGGACTGACTGTTCCGTCTTAGGCGTTGTGATGACATCTTTTCCCCCTGTACGGTAATAAGTTTTTGAAATGGATATTTTGTTCTCCTGAAAATTTACGTCACTTTTTAATAACGCAAGTAATTCTCCAATGCGCATACCCGTCCAGAATAAAATTTCAAACAGCACATAATATCTGCTTCCCACTTCAATCGTATTAATGAACTGCTGGTACTCCTCATAAGTCCAGAAATCCATTTTATCCGCATCTGACTTCCCCATTTTCTTTACTTTCTTGCAGGGATTGTTTGTCAGGTTGTAGATATTGGAAGCATGGGTAAATAACGCTGTCATCTGATTCTGAAGCATCCGCAGATATGTCTGCGAATATCCAGCCTCCCGCATTTTGTTCTGCCACTGGATAATGTCTGCCGGTGTAATTTCATTCATGGACTTATTTTCAAAGTACGGAAGGATATGCCGTTCAATCATATATCTCTTATTTTTGATTGACCGTTCCTTTAACTCTCCCTGCTTATCCCTGAAATAAGTCTCAACAAAAGCTCCCACTTTCATATTCATGTCTGCTTCTGTTGTCTGCATAAACTGTTCCTCATACTCTTTCGCCTCCCTCTTTGTTTTGAAACCTCTTTTGCACTTTTGTTTCTGTCTGCCCGTCCAATCATTGTAACGGAACATACAATACCATGTTCCCCTCTGCTCATCTTTATAGACTGACATAAAATCTCCTTTCCTCTCAGGACAGTCTGCGGCTTATCATAAAATCAAGCCTACAGTACCGCCCCTAAATTTGCTTTTTGTTTCAGCCGCATATCCTGTATATCTGAATATTGTGCCGACCGTCTGTTACGCTGTTGTCACTCCGCTTTGATACCCGTAAAACTTCTTGTCCCAATATGCTCTGGGAATCTTGCCTGACACGACAATATAGCCGTTATCTTCTAGTTCCTTGTTCAACTGCCTGATAATCTTATATGCGTGTCCTTTAGAAACGCCAAGCATATCAACGACATCCTGTGCCGTTACCATATAATTGTTATTCATCTACCTCCCTCCTCCTGCACTGACGCTGTATATTGTCAAGTTTTTATTCTTAGCATGCATTTTATCTTGACTTATTCTCCATGATAAAACATCACCGGATATTTGTCAAGATAATTTTATTGATTTCTTTTTTATCTTGTGATAGTATTGTATCTATAAGAAAAGAAATGAGTTTCAGAGAGACTATTTTACGCCGTTCAGCTGATAGAAAGGAATTTTAAGTATGAATTTATATTCGCCGGACATCATCAAAAATGATTTTCACTTTAGTGTTGCAACCTACAGCATTAACCATCATACCCACGAAGAAACGTTTTCTTCCATTTATGATGATGAGAATACGCACAAAAGCAGTGCCGCCTATTTTATAAAAAAAGCGCCTATCCATACCAACATTATGGAAATTCTTGATTATGATATGCCTGAAAAGGAATCCGCTGTTGTAGCATTTCAGAAATTGAAGTCTGTTTTGCCATTACTCGGCATTGACTGCCCCTTTCACAAAGAAACCTTCAATTTATATTGCAGCAAACACACACCAAAAGATGTCGAGACTTCTGCTGGACAAATCATGCCGATATTGCAGTCCTGCTTTGAAGGACATCCGGCACTGTCTTATCTGTATCCTTTATTTCATATGATAATGTGCTCCTGCTATCAGCAAGCCGGAAAATCAGCCGATGCGCAACTGCTTCAAAGCGCCAAACTATTATCCGAAGAAGTCAGCAGTCTTGAGACCTTATATACACATGCAAGAGATTATTTAGATGAAGTTATCGTAGAGCCGACAAAACAAGATGTACAACTGCCTAGCAGTACAATAGCTGAAATATACCATTCTTATTGCCTGTATGCTAGTAAGCAGGATTTTCAATCGGATGCATTATCCGCCATGGCAATAAAAGAAACTTTTCTGCCTAACATTCATACCCATACAGATGCTCATTCCAATACACAAGATTGGATAGAATATTTAAACCATGCCTCTAACCTTATTACAGATAATGTAATCGGGAAATACCCTGTTACATCATTCAAACAGTTCTTATATATAGGCATCCGACTACTGCTTGAAGACGAACTCGTTATCAAAAGATGCAGACTATGCAATGGATATTTCCGCGTGAAGTATACTTCCAACCAAGAATACTGCACAAGAATATACAGAGACACTTCCACTACCTGTAATGAATACGCCAGCCGGAAATCCTATAAGGAAAAGTTATTCAGCCATCCGATTCATACGGAATTTACGAAATCATATAACAGGCTGTATGCACGCATCCGCAGAGGGAAACTCCCTGCTGACACGCCGCTCATGGATCAGCTTAAGACACTCCATGACGAATATACCGAAAAATATGAGAACACACACCAGAAAGACCGAGAAGCTATTTGGAAAGAATATATAGAAAAAAATAAAGAATTGCTCAAGTTAGATTCTTCAAAATCTTAATGAAATAACACAGCAAACATTTTTCTTAGAATTAGCGAATTTTTGTTATCATTCTGTTATCACGACTTATCAATCCCACCAAACATCGAAAAAAGGACTTTCCGAGAAACCTCGGAAAGTCCCATAAATTCAATGAATTTTCGATTACTCAATAATCGTAGCCACACGACCAGAACCTACTGTACGTCCACCCTCACGTTGCTACGGTGCGTTTGTCTATATCGCAAACCATAATAAAATGGGGATTTTTTTATTTATATTGTTCTCAATATCAGCTTATTTTTCTGGTTATCGAAAATTTTAGAAGCATTTTAGAAGCACGAGCTTGAATAATTCTTGAATAAACCTTGGATAATCTTGTTTAAACCTTGTTTAATTTGAAACAAATTTATTCAACCCCCTCTAAAACATAACTCGCTTAAAACACCTGATTGTTTGCTTATAAGCGATATATTCGCCTCAAATAACTTTTGAATAAATCTTGAGTAACCTTGAGTAAATTTACCCAAGATTACTCAAGATTTACTCAAGCTATCGCTTCAATACCCAATGCAAATGCTGCTGACTCACTGAATCCGTATCAATAACATGATTTTCTATTGACAGATTATTCTGTGTCCCATATTTCACGATATGCATTAATCTGATATGCTATCATTTCCGGATAAATATCAAAATAATGTCTGCATATATCCTTAAATAATCCTAAAACCGCATCATCACCGCAAAAATCAAGCATCCTATCTAATGTATATTCAACTTCGCGTAATGATGCAGCTCTACTACACAGGTCAGATGCAATAGGCTTATATTGATTATAGGCAATCTCATTTAGTTTTTTCAATTGTAATGCCATTTCCTGTATTGCATCAACCATATTATCCATTTTCACCAAAATTTTCCTTTATTCCTGCACTTCACTAACCAACAGTTTTCTCAAATCATCCACATCCGGCAAAGCTTTTTTCATTTCATCAGACATATCTTTATATGTTTTATAAGTTGCAACTCCCAGCGGCTTCTCATAATCTCTTATTACATAATCTACAAATGCTTTGTTCATATCCTTACACAATATTAACCCTACCGAGGGATTTTCATGTTCCTTCCTTACCTTGTCGTCTAAAATTGTCAGATAAGTATTTAATTGACCTAAATATGACGGTTTAAATTTACCTGTTTTCAGTTCCACTGCAACAAGGCAATTCAGTTCTCTATTAAAGAATAAAAGATCAATGAACATTTCTTCACCTGCTACTTCGATTCTATATTGATTACCCATAAAGATAAAGTCTGTTCCAAATCTTACAATAAATTCTTTAATATTGTTTACAATCTGATTCTCAATTATTCGTTCGTCAATGTCCTCACTTGCTTCACCAAGATTTTCTGTATTTATGAAATCCAACAAATAGTTATCCTTGAACGCTTTTGTTGCTTTTACAGCAAACTTTGCATCATTAAGTGTATCAGAAAAGTTATTTGGTAGATTTCCCTGTTTGTGATACAACCCTGACTTAATATATTCTCTTAAAGTATACTTATCCCACGCTCTGACCGCACATTCATGGATATAAAATAAACGTTCAGAAATATCCTTCGTTTTTGACAATATTTCCATATGATGCGTAAAACCCAGTGATATAAATTCATTCCAATCTATATCGCCAGCCAGCGGCTGGCGAATTGCTATCAGCAAGCCTTCACCATTCACATCTAAATCGTCAGCCATTGGCTGGCGATTTACGTAAGGACTCCACTCATCATAAAATAAACGCATATTTTTAATATTGCTTTCTGAAAAGCCTCTGATTCCCATCAATTCCGACTTTAGTCTGCCGGAAATGGTCTTAATCGCATCTGTGCCCCAAGCACCATTTCTTGTATTTTTCGAAACATACTTTCCGATTCCATAGTAGAGAGATAATAATTCCGCATTCCCCACTTTAGCAGCCCTAAATCTACTCTTTTCAACAGCTTGTTTTATGGCAACAACTGCATATTCATACTGATTTTTTGAATCCATTCTTTTCACCTGCTTTCCATGCCTATCATTGACCGCATCATAACAATACGATATATATTAATCACTGATATCTGCCTAACTATACTCCCCTTTATCAATTCTTGTTTAAATTACATTTTAAACAAGACATCATTAACTATACTACCGTTTTGGTTTAATCCATTCGAGCAAAGAATTAGACTTTCATTGGTAAATAATACCACTGCATTTGTCAATTCTCCATATTCGTTTATCAGTCCAAAAGAAATCAAATCCTTGTTGTCAAGGCAATTCCCAGTTCACTTTTTATAGCTTTCCTTAATCTTTAAAAAAGCAAAATCCTCCACCTTAAAAGTAGAATTCCGTGAATTATAGGATGTATTCTTTCCTCTAAGAACAAGGCACTTTAATTCATCCGCATTTGTCTTTACACTTTAGATTCTTTTCTTACAGTACAGGCTTTTTGTCATTTTCAATTAATCAGCTATTTCGGTTGCAAAAACTGCACCTAATGTTCTTCTCAACTTTTCAGTAGTTCCTCCAGTAGGTGCATTCACATCCAATTTCCTTATTAACTCTGAATAATCATTTTCATCCAAATTACATACAATGTCTAATCTTTGCTTAGCACGTGATGATCCAACATAAAATTCCATTCCGTTTTTCCCAGTAAATGATTCTTTATTTAAATCCACCATAATTACCGCTTCAGACTCTAACCCTTTAAATTTTCTACATGTGGTTATTTTATATTCACTACCATTGTATTCATATAGGTAATATCCAGAGTTTTCTCCTTCTCCCTGTTTTATATTATCTGCCAGACAACAAAATTCTATTTTACCAGGTGTCAATATAACAATATCTTCAACTTGATTTTCTTTATACTTGTCTAGGATAGTATGTACCTTTTGAATAGACTCATCTTCATCTTTTGCAATATGTAATACTGGCTTAATTGGCTCATACCATACACTTGCAACAATAGGTTTAATTGCTTTATTTTTTTGGTCCTTCAACGGTGTCACCGATGTCCTAGCAATTTCCTTTGTATTTCTACAATTTTTCTTTAGAGTCAATCGACAATCACTATTCAAAATACAATCAGGAAGCCTATAATATACATTTGTACTTCCCTGAATCATCTGATATTTATCATAGAACAAATAAAATGTTCCAGAATTCGACAGCACCACCTCTTGCAGTGTATCAATTATGGAGCAATTTTTCTCAGCATCAGATGCAGAAATTCCAACTAATATGTCTATTAGTCCAAAATCCTGTCCCTCATCAACAATAATATGTTTATATCCAAATTTCTCTGGATCATCAACGCAATCATACAACCATTCCATAAGGCCATCATAATCTTTGTAGTTTCCGGTTGCTTTCTGTGTAAGCTGTGAAATAGTCATAAAATCAACATTCTTATACTCATCTCTACGAGATTTTATAGGGTTGGACTTATATATCTTAATCAAATTATCACAAAGAAGTCGATTATAACATAAGAATAGAACTTTTTCTCCTTCAATACTATGTAGTTTTGCTTTATAAGCAGCTATCATTGTTTTACCTGTTCCCGCCGCGCCATTAATAACAGCAGTCTCCTGATCTTCTAAAAAATCCAGCAAGCGATACTGCTCATATAACAACTGATTCATCTGTTCTTCCATAACAATACTTTTAGCAGATGGTGATGGTACAAGATTAAACGTCGGACACAAAACAGAATCAATAAGTAACTGAAACTCTTCCTCTGTTAATTTTGTTTCTTCTACAGTATTTCTAATCTGGCTCGGCAATTTTAAAGAAAAAATCTCTGCAATCTTTTTTGTCGGGTTAATTAAATCCTCTGCTACCATTGTAAATTGAGAATCTGCATTTTCTGGCAATCCATTATTCGCTATTTCATCAAAGTCAATTTGGCTTACCTTAAAGAAGAAAACTGCATGCATAACTTTACACTTTTTAAATAGTTTTTGAACTTCTTCATTAGGGTGCGACTTTATCTTTGCAATGATAGCTCTTTTAGCTGTTGCAATTTGATTATAAGGTCCGTCATGGTCCATTATTCTTCCTGATGAATATTTCCACGCACGCATTGTCCCATCATAATTTATATTAGAGCCATTTTTAGCTTCTATACACAGTATGCCCTTTTTAGAATTTGCCACAACAAAATCCAATTCTCGTTCGTACAAAACACCATTTTCGACAACCGTTGCACTTACACTATGAAAAACATAATAATCATCCGGTAATTTTTTTAACGCATTAAAAACTACACCTTCATCACTTTTAGGATCAAATTCCTTTGGTACAGGCGGTATCATATGTGCCATAAATCACGTTCCCTCTTTCCTTATGTGTTGCAGTATGTTTGCCGCATTTATATCTTCATCTAACAAATAGCAATACCAATTGTACTTCTTCAATGTCTTATATTGCTTATAAGTACTCTTTGAAAATAACGCAACATGGCTCTTAGGCCAAAAAATTCTAGGCCAAATATCACCCTCAATAGCAGGAAGTTGTTCGTCAATAATAGGATTCTCATATATTCCCTTCTGAGCTACTTCAAGAAGCTTATTAAGTGCATCAATATCACTTTGATCATCCAAATTAGAAATCAAATCTTCCAATTGAGATAATGTATCCGGATATGATGAAGTATCTGGTTCTTCATAGTTTAGCGTCTTAACACCAATTTTCTCATCAATATTTTCAACAACTTGTGATTGTTCAACCGTAACAGCCACCTCATCAACTTCCACATTTAATAACCAGTCAAGATACCTGAATGCCAAACCTCTGGATATCTCATCGTGAAAATACTGATTAGAATAATTTCTTAAACATCCGTAACAAGATGTTTCTTCCGCGCAACCACATCTTCCTGAAACTTTATTTCTTGCTTCTCTAAGTACTTTCTCGAAGTTCTGATAAATATGTTTAACAAAGCCTGATCCACCAGCGGTATCATCAAACAATACTAGTTCAAGATTTTCCGTTACACATCCACTAATATCATCTCTGCTTATATCTAAGGCTTTGCTTGCTCCCTCCAATATTGCATACAATACAGAAAGCAATTGATCCTTTTGTTGAACCTCATTCAGTATATCTAATACAATATCATGCTTGGGCAGCGATATTTTCATAATATCTGTTGAAAACTCATGACCTAAAGATACATTAATCATGCTTCTATTAGAACATGGTTTATTATACTTTGTATTATGCTTATTCCCCTTCAATATAGTTGCCGGATCGTTAGCAAAGCCACAGCTAGGACACACTCTCAAACCTCGCCCATTAATACCCTGATTCAAAACAAATAACTTTCCACCAGGAGAATATGTAATATGGACATTTTTCCCTTTAATATTGAGAACAGTGTCTTTTGCTTCTGCCTTTTGCTTTTCAGTCAATCCATCTGTTCCCCAAAATTGTGTTTGAGTTGCATAGTATGTGCTTGGCCTAGCATCACCTACTTGCTTTGGTTTATAATCTACTTGAGTTGAAAAACCAAATAGCGGAATAATAAATATTCTTGGATTCATCAGAGTTCCACAGAAGTCACACTTTTTCTTTGGCTCTTCTGCAAGATTAGTGTTTGCCGCTACCATTTTACCTTCTGGATGATATATCTTTTTACATGTCGGGCATTCATAATAAACATATGCAGGCCATCCCTTATCTGGAATTGTATTTACAGCATAACTTTCCCAGATCTTGCCATTTGCTACAATCTTTGCTGGTGGTGCAAATTCGCTAATTGCCATTTTTAGATCTCTTGATAAGTCAATTTTCTTCGCTTCCTCATCACTTCCGCTAATTATATCCAAAGAAACAGTATCAACTGGGAAACCATATTTAGGCAATACACCTTTCGCACTCAGGAAGCTTATTGAAGCCTCATCCTCAAGTGTTGTCACCAATTTTTCAGCGAAAATCGCTTTATATAACATCTTCGATCTATTAGTGTCATCTTTTATATCATCTGCAAATTTTTTCAAACCCTCAATATCAGCACGACGTTCGGCGATTGCACGCGTCAATGTACCTTCATCCCCTGCGATATTTGAAATAAATTTCCACTCATCTACTCCGAGTTCCTCGCACACTTCAACAGGAATAACTCGATGTATACTCTCTAATAATTCACTAGGATGATTGCTTAAATCTTTTACTAATTCTGTTGCCATATTAGTATTGTCATTATACGAAACAATCTTCTTTGTATTTTCTGCAAAAAACTCTGGATAACGCTTGAAAAACCACGCAACCACCATGGAATTAAGGTGACGTTCGGCAATCTTCTCGTTATCTATCTCTAATATCGGTGGTGCTATTTTTCCTGCAATGATCTTGGCTGGATCATGATAAAATGTCATATCATGACTACTTCTTCGTGAAAACGTTACAGAAAATGCAGCAGATGATGTACGTCGACCTGCACGTCCTGCCCTCTGAATATAATTTGCTGTTTCAGGTGGTACATTTCTTTGGAATGTTGCTTCTAATTCTCCAACATCAACTCCCATTTCAAAAGTAGTAGAACAACTAAGAACATTTATTTTTCCTTCTTCGAAATCCCTTTGATATTCTCCTGCTGTTTTAGATGCAAGTTGCGCTGTATGTTCCCTCGCAGTCATAGGAATCAGTTTATTATCTTTAAATAAATTACTGTAGTATGGTTCACTCTTTGCCTCGTCCGCTGTTATTAGTACAAGGTGGCCATCACATTTCATTTCTGGACAAAATCCTTTTAAAGAATAGCCAAATATTTTTCTACATTTTTGACATCTATATAATTTATCTGAATCCTTAACCAACTTAAATTTCCACTTGGCATAATTCAATTGATAAACAGTTCCATGAGAAGAATCCTTTGTATTTACAACATATTTTTTCGTCTTAAGTTGTAGTATTACCTTATAAATTTCTTCCAAATTCTTTCTTGCTAAACTGTCCTTTTGCTCCGCGTCCAAAGAAGAATCTTCTATTAATTTTAACATCAATGCTAATCGACGATTCCCCGTTTTCTCCTGTGGAACAAACCCGTAAATATATCCATTACGTTCTGTTTTAGATCCACTCTGTCTAAAGTATCCCGCATGATTTCTTGGCGCAAAAAAGTCATTGGTTGCTCGTATATTTTCCGGATATGTTACAGCACCTTTTTGTCTCAATGTATCCATCATATATCTAAGCAAATTCCATAAATCATTGCCTGATAACCCAGCTCTTACTATATCTTCTTTAAACTTTATATACTCCGGCTCGATTTGTATATATCCCATTCCTTCAAGCCCTGTCTGTAAATCAGGTGTAGCGAATTCTTGCATTACATACAATGCTGCTAATTCCTTTTTCTGATCATCAGTGAGCTCATCTTTTCTTTCCGCATCAAATGAATAGAGCCCCGACCTATCAGCAGAAATCATAACTCTATTAACAAGATCTGCGACATTTAACTCATTATTATCAGCTTCCTCAAGGCATTGTAATATTACTTTTCTCCACATAATAAGATTGTATTTTTTTTCAAAAAATCCTGCAAAAAATGCAGCTTCTTGTCTATTATCAGAGAAAATAAGGAGTTTTCTTCCGCTCTCATCTGTTAATGTTGAAGAACAAGATTTTTCGGAAACTTCATCAAATAAATCATCAAACAAATCAGTAGCAAAGATATCATCAACATTACCTTGACCATTACTTTCTATTGGTCTAGGAGGAATGGCATCATAAAGGCTCTTTGCCACTGCAAAAGTTGCTGGTTGATTTGCAGTAAGAAATCTCTTTATTAATCCCTTTCTAGTTGCACCACAACATGGACAGCAATTTGATTCACTATCCTTTCCTCTATATGCCAGATTATAAACAGTTACTATCTTTTTTGAATCAGAATTATCACAGCAATTTTGTGGATGTACCTCTGCAAAAGGAGTTATTCTTCCGCAACATAGGCAAAGATGATACTTTTCTAAATCCTTTATTTTTTCTGTTTCCTCTACTGCATCATCCTCATCAAACTCACTCAAATTTACGTTATCATCATTTGCGATAAAAAAGTATTCTGGCTTATCATAACTGCTTGTTTGAACGAAGTAGTTACCCTTTTCAGCAAACATAGTTTTTCCTACCAAATATTCCTGAGTACACTTCTGGCAGTTCGCAAGTTCAAATACAGCATATGATCTATTACCTATCCAGACTTTCTCCTTACGATCCAAATACACTCTTTTTTCCGGATAATATTGTGCAAACATTCCCTCAAGAGATTTAACAAATAAATGATATCTAGCTGGTAACAAGGCCGCTTCAAAATCGCTTTTTTTAGCAGCCGATGCTAGTTCTATTAAATTAATCAACGCACTTTCTCTCTCTACTTTTGACTCTATATCATCAAAAACGTAATCTGCAACTGTTTCTATCTTTTCCGGTTTACCTTTCAGAGCATTATAAACCTTAAAAAGGCGCAAATCCTTTGATAGTTTTTCATATAAATATATTCCTTTTTCACTTTCTGACAGAGACTTTATATCTTTATGTAGCTCAATATAATCAATAGGCCAAAAAGCTCGACTACCATCACCTTCTGTTCTTTCTTCTCTTTGCGTTGTTATAATATCTTCCGCTGAAAATGGTTCACCAAATAAGTTCTCTGCAAATTGTGCCAGTCCTTCCTTTCCATCTTCGCTACCCAGTGTAGCGGATGTTGCAATACACCTAAATGTATCATGCATATTATGACTTATTCTCTCTTTTATACGTCTTAGAAGATACGCGATTTCTGTTCCAGTAGCTCCCTTATATGTATGAGCCTCATCTATAACAATAAATCTCCAATTAGCTGCAGATGTATTATCAAAAAATGGAGCTGTATCTGGTCTTAACAACATATATTCCAGCATTGCATAGTTTGTCAAAAGAATATGCGGTGGTTTTTCCGCCATCATTTCTCTGCATAGCATTTCATTCGGAATCGATTTTCTATACACCTCTTCAGAGTCTGACATGTGAGCTATATCGTATTCTTCATGCAAACGTTTTTCTGCCTGCGCCGCTGTTTCCTTACTTCTTTTGTGTTCCGTTTCACCTGTATATCTCCCAAAAGTAATATCGGGATAATCTTTCAGCAATCTTCTAAGTTTTTTCTGCTGATCGTTTGCCAACGCATTCATCGGAAAAATAAGCAGCGCACGCACACCAGCATTCAGCGTTCCTGCTTCTTTTTCTCTCATTAATGCATTAAATATAGGATACAGATAGCACTCTGTTTTTCCAGAACCAGTTCCAGTAGATACTACCATATTCCGTTTTTTTTCAATGATATGTCGAAGTGCATTTTCTTGATGTATACGGAGTTTCCAATCATCATAATGTGCTGCTTTCCCCATTTTTTGAAACTCTTTACTTACTAAACCTTCCTCTGCAAGTTCTCTCAAACTACTACCGCTAACAAAAGGTAGCGTTGTCTCAAGATATGGACCTTTTACAAATTCTGTTTTTGTTACAGCCTTGTGCGCTAAATCTGTTATTTGTGGATCCTTAACGCTCAAGATGGATGCAATATAGTCCTGGTAATCTGTTCTTATCTTATCCGTTGTCACACGTGGATTCATCGACATAGTTTGACCTCTTTTCTTTTTAGATAAATATATGTAGCCGCCATTAAGATATCTCTCTGAGACATACGTGGAGATAATTTGCTTGCATCTGACATAAATTTAATTCCAAGATGTCTGTAGTCATCTAAATCGGCTCTGTCTGCAGGTAGCTTTGCCAAATACACAGCTAATCCCTGCGTCATAAAATATAGCGGATAACTAACATTATTTGGCTGTGTTACAGCAATATAACCTGTACATCTTTTATTTAGAGCCTTCTTGTATTGCTTTGTAATTTCTCCCATTTCTTCATCTTTTTCTAGCATCAAAATAGCACTTATTATTTCTGTATAATATTTTTTTACAATACCATCTTTTATTTGCTTAAATTTAGGATACATTTCTTGCTTTTTGTCATGTGTATTCTTATACCAATTTACAAACTGGTCAACATACTTAATACGAGCAAAATACACTCCGTAATCCGGTTTCTTTGAGATGTCAAAGATTGGATTATAACGTTTATCGTATCCAATCATTCCCTGAATTGCTTCTTCATTTCCTGAAATTTCATCGTCCAATTGTATTCTTACCCTACAACCACTCTGCTCTCTCAAAAACTTTTTTTGCTCAAAAGTAATATTGTCGGCATCTTCCTCTCCAGGAACTGAAATCAATTTTTTTATAGCATCCTTCCCAATTAAATCTCTGAATTTATCCCTTAAAACGCAGTCTTTGATTTGTGAATCACAACCAACTAATAATAAAAATGCCAACTCCGTAGAATACTCTTCGACCTCTCTCGCAATTTGCTTAACATTTCCTGCACTCTCATCAAACAACAATAACGAATACTCTTTTAAACAAATATCAAACACTTCCTGAGAACATTTTAAAACTACTAGCAACGAAATAATTTCATACCTATCTCCACGCCCTAAACAATACCTAGATATATAATTCATGACATCAATGATGAGTTTTTTCTTTTCATTTGAAATCTTAGATGCTGCAAAATAAGCAATTGCAACCAACTTTTCTATATCACATTTATCAAAAGCAGATTTTTCTAATTGCCTCATAAAATCATCCGATTGGAAGATTTTGACTGAACGACACATACTAAAATCGCTATTGTTATCAGTCATAATTACATCACTTATAAATAGATCCAACCACTGCTTTACCGTTACAATATCTTTCTGTTCTCTACTTCTACAAGAAACCAACATGATATTATTATCCAAGTTCAAGTCGATGATATTCTCGTCCTCATACTCAAATAATGTATCCTTTTTATTACCCTGAATTATGTATATTCCTTGTGTTAACCTATCAGGATATATATAACCTCTAGTCTTTCCTGACTTTCCAAGGATTGAATTTTCATACGGCAAATGCTGTTTTATTACAGGATTTCCAAATCTTATAATATCCAAATCCTTCTCATCATCCTTTATATCCAAGACAATGTAATCTTTTACATTACCGCATTGATATTTAGGTCTGCTCTCCAATGCTGTTGTTTCATTAATAAATAATATCCGTCCAATTTTATCCTCATCTTGATCTCTCAAAATAATCCATACAGGCATAGGACAATTTTTTAATGTATCATTAAAAACTCCCAGATCAATATTTGCAGCACCGCTAATATTTAAGCGTACATCTTCAATCTGTTCTAATCCATTTACCGATGTTAATTCTAATTGAAAATGATGATCTATAAATTTTCCATATACTTTTAAGGACACCCAATAATGTTTTTCTTCTATATCCCTACTGGATATTTTAAAGTTTTTATCAACAATGGTTCCAACATTATTTCCATCAGAGTCCAACAATTCTATTTCATAAGGATTGATTGGTAATTCTGTAGAGCAACTGAATCTTACATTTTCATCAATCATCTTCAACTGCATTACTATGGAACCACAATTAGGTGAACATTCTATACTATATTCATTTTCATCTTCTGTCACTAGACAATTATTGAACTCATATTCCCATCCAAATAATTTTTCAAATTTATATTCTTTCTTCTTTCTCTGATTATTTTCAGACCAACTAAAAGCAGATGAATAATTTGTTTTGATATATGGGACAAAAGAAAACTCTACCTGTTTCAAAAACCTGCCGAACTGATATAATCTAACACTATGCAATCCGTATTTTAATTTCTCAACGCCTAAAAAATCTGCAAAAGAGCACGAATATGTGTTATCTCTACATTTTTCTTTTGAAACCATCTGAGAAATTCCATCAACTCTTATTTCCAAACTATCAGCACTGATATTATCATCAAACTCTAGCAAAACTTTAGGTTCTTCAACAAATAAATTTATTTGCGAAAACGACTCTTCAAGAGAAAACAATTTTTCCCCAATTAATAGCATATTAATTTGTGGTTTTGTAACAATTTTCTCTATATATGTTCCATTTTTATAAGAAACATATGCATCACTTCCAAGAATATTTATTGCAGATATCCTATAGTCATTTGAATTCGTTGGATAAAATTGATCACAAAACTCAACATTATTTGCAGCTTCAATACTAACTGTATTTGGTATAATTGCAATGCTAAACGGTGCAGGAAGGTATGTAGAATTAATCTGTCTTCCATTCTGATTAAATATAAGGACTTTATCTTCTGCCACACCTTCTAAATCCCATGCTCGTGCAGAAGATTTATCCAAATCTTCCATGTCAGTTAATGTAATAGTGTATTTTGTATCCGGAACAACCGGAATCAACATTGAATCAATAAATCTAGTACCTTCATCCCCTAGTACCATGGCATTTATGCTTTTATTAAATCCACTCTTACCAACTATCGTCCATACCACCTCCTCAACCCATTCATTTTCCATTACAACACGTGGTAAAATAATACAAAGGCCTTTTTTACCATTATCAAAATAAAGATATGGCTTTATTTGAAATTCCTGCTTTTTTCTATTCTCTATGGTTGCCTTGCTTTTTTCATTTTGTTTCCATTCTGAATAATTATTGGAATACCTTGATACCTGCATTGTATTTTGCTCTGCCGCTACAATGGCATCACGTATATCAATAAGAAAATCTAATGCTCGATCCTCCTTGAAACGTCTCAAGAATCGTAGCAATGGTTTTCTAATGGTATATGACCTCATATCTATCAGTTCTTCTATTACTATTCGAGGATCAAACATCCCATATGAGTCATAACTAAATACATAAAACAAATCATCTAGGCAACTCTCCGGAGGCAAACATGCTTCATAGATTATCGGTGCAATATTAATTCTTGATTCTTCTTTTGTCTCTGAGTAATCAAATCCATACTGCTCAAACATCTTTCGTGCACATGCACCTAAATATGCCTGATAATACTGTGGCATTGCAATTCCTAATTCTTTGGAAAATGAACCCCAAAAGTTTGTATTGTATTTATATCGGGCATAAAAGACTAGCGACGTGGTAATTGCATGAGGATATTTCTTGCATATGTATTCTATGTCGACTCCATCAACAAAAAGAATATCTTTCACTCTCTCCATTAAAGCTTCAAATTCCTCGAATGAAATCCCCAAATCCCCCCAAAACTCAAAGCCAGACATTTCCGCAGCAATATTCTTTTCCATAACGTTCAGCGATAGACCTTTTGTAATCCGATTTATCATAGCAACTCCTTCTGTAAAAATCACTTTGCAATATTATATAGTTATCTCTATTTTACTCCCCTACCTGTCCCATTTTCCGTACCCATCTAGGATTGCCCACCTTTTATACATTTTCTGGTTGCAACCATACATTTCCCTTTAATCTCGCACCCTCTATACAATTCCGGGTTCACAACAACGATACCCTTTTTCTTGAAATATTCCACGTTTCTGCCATTTCGCTTGCAGTTAAAGTTCTCCATGATTTTACAAAAACTGCCTTATTTCTCTGTCCATTATTATATTCCTACAGAGGGATATTTTCAACCACAAGAGAGAATTGAACTAACTGATTCTACTATAAGTTTCCGGCGAATAACAAAACAAAGGCTGTCGCTTTGATGATTTGAAAATCGT
Organism: Lachnospiraceae bacterium; assembly: GCA_011959285.1. Taxonomy (GTDB): domain Bacteria; phylum Bacillota; class Clostridia; order Lachnospirales; family Lachnospiraceae; genus Suilimivivens. The sequence continues at coordinate 29,110 of BLLW01000031.1, forward strand.
AAAGCAACAGCTCCATTTTTGCTGTTTTCATAGTAAAAATGGCTTGATATTTCGTTTAAAATTCTCAAAGTTCATTTCTTTTCAGCAGAAATAAACGTCTCCCTCTCCTTCATCCCAACGACTGCCCTTTTTTGTTGCTTTCATGCAAATAAAACAATGTGGAATATCCAAATACACAGAGCTTCTTGTTGTTAAATTCAATCCGCAACACGAAGTATTTACCACAATACCAGTTTCCGTTCCGCTCATGAAGAAACATATTGCCGAATTTGAAAAGGAACATGGTAAAATATCTTTTGATTAACATTTCTCCTGTTAAACTCTAAAAGTGGAGCAGTCGCCCACTCCACCTTTATCAGCAGTATACTATCTCATTTAACACTATTTCCTCAGCCGTATTCCTAATATTGTTCATTTTCCTTACCCAAAGCATCTGATCCTGCGCCTTTAACTTTTCCGTCACTTCCTCCTGCTTTGCCATCTGCTCCACTAACAAATCGAACCTTTCCTCTGCCTGCTCCTGTATCATGAGCAGATGTTTCTTTAATTCACCTGACAGTAGCAAGCCTGAATAAATACCTCTCCTATGGTTCTTCAAATAAAATTTCCTCATTAGGCCAAATTTCCTCAACTCTCTCTCCGGCTCTGGATCAGCTATTAAATTCGGAATTAGATAATCTCCACATTTTTCATAGGTTATATTCATTGTCTGTTCCTCACTTTCCATAAAATCTACATTTCCTGTTGCCACTGCCTATTTTTTCTTGCTTTGTCCTGCTGGCTGATCTTTCTTTGTTGGTTATGTTCCACAGCATCGGTTTTTGCCTCCTCCAGCTTCTGCTTCATGGTCTTTGGCACAAGCGATTTTACAAATTCCACAAACGCCTCTCCAAGTCCTTTTGATGCTATAAAACGCTTTAACTTTTCAACCTGGTCAGTAAGCATAGCTATTGTTTTCTCCAAATTGGAAATCTTCTTCTCATATTTCTCCAAGAGATGATTTCTTGATACTGCTTTGTTGAAAGCATCCAATATTTTATTCCAGTCGTTTTTCTTTACTTTGACATATTCCTCACTGCCAAAAAGACTTGTCATTGGAACAGCAGCGCTTTTCATATCTTTTGTTTCTGCCGCCACTGCCTTTGAAATCATTTTAAATGTTTCCGCCCTTAGATCATGTTTGGCGAGAACCTCCTGCACCGCTTTCTCTTTCGCCTCTGCTTCCTCGATCTGTTCTGTAAGCTCCTGCGCCTGCAAAACCAGTTCATTGTTATGCGCTTCCATTTCCTGCACCTGTCCATGCAGGTCAGATGCTCGCTTCTGCAAACTTTCATTACACTGTTCCAGAGTTTCATTCCGCTTATCCAGCTTTTCCGCCTCTGCCTCAAGACACTCCACCTTCCGCATTACAGCTTTGTACTCCGGCAGGGTAAGATTATCTCGTTTATCGCCCTTTATCTCTACCTCAATCCCGCGTTCCTGACATAATCCCATTAAATAATCCCGTTCTCTTGCCTCCCAGTCGATAACTTCATTATCGTATCTGCCTTTGCCCTTTTCAAATCCCATCTGCTGTAAGGCTTTAGAAATGCTGTTCCTTGTTTTCATGCCCTTTTTATAGCCATCAGCCACAGGGATATAATCGATATGCAGATGCGGCGTTGCCTCGTCCAGATGCATGACACAGTTAAATAAATATAAATTTGGATTTCGCTCTTGAAAAGTCCTGACATACTCGTCCAGCAGATCGACCGCCTCCTTTGCCGCCTGTGTCAGATTTCCGTTTTCATCCACAACGGGCGTATCGTCCTTTGTACCAAGCTGTACGATATTTTCATAAAACACCTTTTCCCCATTATCAGAGTTCTCTATCTTCTTCACATAATTGTTGATCTTTCTGTCGTTACGTTTCTGCCCTGCATTGTACTCCCTGACAGCTTCCCCAAAGCATTTCTCATAAGCATCTGCTATGGATTCCCTGATATAGGTTTTGTTCCAGCCTGTTCTTTCCTGACAGACATTATTGGCTATAAATTCCCTGTTGTTGTGCGTAAGACTCCCGTCGCCTTTGGGAAAAGATATGGTTCTCCCCGCCATTCCCTGCCTCCTTTCTGTTTTTTCTGTGTACATCTGCTAGCTACGGCTTTGTTACTTTTGTCAAAAGTAACGCCTTATTACTTCTGACACTGGCGTATCAGAAGTAAGGCGCTCTCCGAGGGTAGTATTTGCCGCTGGCAAATACCGTCTGCCTGGCGGCATCCGTGGTCTGTCGCAAAACACATCCGCCAGACTGCTCATTCCGGCAAAATACCGCCGTCATTCGCTATGAGCGACGGTACTGGATAAAGACTTTTCGGCACCGTTCCATAGGCTTCCTTTTCGAAATTGAGTACCGAATATAAAAATTCGGAACCGCCTATTCGCCCATTGCAAATGCAAACGCCATCATATCCTCGGATAATTCTGTCTCCTGCATCTGCTCCATTTCCTCCGCATCAGTCTTTTCCATAAGTTTTTCTGCTTTGAAATGAACTGCGGAAACATATTCACTGAAGTTGTTGTTGATCTGCTCTGTTAAGACTCTCTGTAACTCTTTGAGCATCTCATGAAATTTTTGATCCAACACCCTGTCCAGCATCTTCTCAAGAATATCCATATCCTGATCCAGCGGAATAACAGAATCACTCACCGCCCTATCAGTTACAGCCTGTATCTGCCTGTCAAGAGCCGCCACAAACGCATCAGAAAGTATCTTCCCGTAAGAACCGTCTTTTCGTGTAATACCCTGCAAATATTCCCACGTCCTGCGCTGGTTTTCATCTTCCATGCAGAATTTTATGTTGCTGCATTTATAAGCCTTTTTCATTCCATAACCTCATTTCTACACCGCCTTCCTGCGCTGTTTCTGCATTGCGAGGTACTCATAACCTTTTGCGTTTGCACAGATGTCCTCAACAAAAGTCACATTTCCCTTTGAAGCAATATCGCTGTAATGTCTGAGAAGACAGCCGCCTCCGCCAATAACATATAGACGCACCAGATTTTCTTTATATCCGTAATCAACCAATCGTTTCAAGATATCCTCTGCATATCCTGTAGCAATACGCCCTACAGTCTTTGCAGTTGCATCTGCTCTGCCCTGCAGTCCGTTTATCAGCATTGGCTCAATCAGAACCTCCGGTATGTTTTCCCCTGCTGATTTGGACAGTTCTTTTTGTATTTCCTTCATACAGATTGAAACGCCGAACTTGTCCGTCACAAGGCTTTTTTCCAATGGTCTGCCATCAACAATCTGCATCACGTTCATAGTTCCATTGCCAATATCCGCTATCATGTTAAAGCCTTTCATCGCTCCGGCATTACATACCGCCGCAAAGCCCTGCGGAAACACTTCCACTCCGCACAAATGCACCCTGTAACTTTCTTTACGGAACGAGAAAAATAATTCCTGCTCCTGCATCAGATATTTCTTAAAATCTGCCGCCTGACTTTTCGCCCATGCAAGGGGAAGTCCGACCGCTAAAACTACCTTTGCCTCATGCATCCCTCTAAATTTCAATTCCTCCGCCAATCCTGCCAGGGTAAGAATAAAGAAGTCCTGCGAATCCGTTTTGTTGCCCTGATAAATCAAGTGATTTTCTCCGATTACATAATACTTATCCTTATACTTGATGTAATTCATACTGACTATCGGTTCCTCTTCAAAGCATTCCACCCCTGTCCGGAATACCCTGTGCGCCGTTTTCATGTTGCCATAGCCATGATCCAAGCCAATAATTATTTTTGTACTGTTGTTATATTTCTGCATAATAAATTCCCTCCATATCGTTATTAATCTTATTTTTGCGTTTTCTTATTTTTCTGTTTACACCGTTTACAAATGGCGGAAATCCTTGATTTTCCTACATTCCACTGTAAACTCACCGTTTACAAAAATGTAAACGCGCCATGTAAACCGGATAAAAAAGAGTTCAAAACATACATCCATTTACTTAAAAGGCAACTGCACATTATCTGGCAGTGCTGTAAATCCCTGTGCATCCGTTTCACGTTTCCAGCCGCGCTGCAATCCATACCTGTCAAACCTATGGGAACTGATCTTTTCCCACCCTGCAATACAGGTGTTCATGATACTGTTGATTTCCTTAATCTCCCATTGCTTCGGTTCTTCATACTCATGCCGCAGTGCCTCCCTGTAGATCATCTCGCTACATACATATTCTTCCGTACAATCGTCCAGCCAAGCCTGAATAATGCCCACTTTTGTATCTTCTGGCATGAACTGTTTCTGCATCTCTTTCAGATATTCTTCCATTTCTCTTGACAGTTTCAGCTCATGCGGACAGTTTTTATAGATAACCATTGCCTCAGCCCATGCCTGCACAATATACTCCCTCGACTCCGTTTCGTCCTCTAAGATATGTTTTTCCACACGTTCCTGATGAACCAGAACAGGTGCAAACCTTCTGTTTCCCGTCCTGTCCAGCGGAAGAAAATCAAGATTATTTGATGTGCCGACAAAGATACACTGCCTTGGTCTGTCCTCTGCATAAGTCTGATACGGAATACGGTATGTCTCTTTCTGCCTGCTCAGAAACGATTTAATATCCTCAATGCTTTTTGCATTGACAGTGGCAAGCATTTCCGACATTTCAATGATCCAGTGCCCCTGCATCTTGCTATAAACATTTTCATCATCCATACGCTTCAGATCGTCCGTAAACCACTCATCATTGACAGCAAGAAAACGGAAGAATGTAGACTTTCCTGCACCTTGACCACCCACAAGGCAGACCATGATTTCAAACTTACAGCCCGGCTCATAAATCCGGTGGACTGCCGCCAGCATCAAAAGCCGCATGATCTCTCTTGTATATTCATTATCATCTGCACCGAGAAACCGCGGGAGCAGACTTGCAATTCTGTTTTTCCCATCCCATTGCAGGTTTTCAAGAAATTCCCTTATAGGGTGATAACTTCTCTCACTGGCTGCGATACTGACAGCTTTGTTAATAGCTTTATCATTGGAAATGCCATAATTTGTTTCTATGTAGCGCTGTATCTGGTACATATCCACATCGGTGACACAGCTTCTATTTCGTTTCCATAATAGCGGCTTTACAATATCAGTTTTGTTTGTCAGTTCATTTTTACATATGGCATCTTTCAGCACCGGATCTCTGTATAAAATAGTCATACAGTTCTCGATGGAAGATTTCACATTCCCTTTCTGCGTTCTCGCAAGCGATTCCAGCACATCCTCTACTGTACTCATTTCTGTATCAAGCGCTTCCCCGACTGCATTCCATAATCCGTTTTCTGCCTGCGCAGACTTTTCCTGCAATTTCCTCCACCTTCTTTCTATCTTTTAGGAATAACTCCTGCCTCTCTGACACATCTCCCATACACAGAATATCCAGCCAGTAATTGATAAGCGGCTCTGCATGGAGCATCTGCGCATAATCCTCTGAAAAAATAATGTCAGGCGGTTTCCCAATGAGGAAACGGTTTACACTGTCAATCTCCGAAATACACTCCCTCAATATATCAACAGTCTGATTGCACCATTTTTCAAAGCGTTCCTGAATGCGTATTATTCTTTCACGCTCTGCTTTTTCCCTGCGGATTCGCTCTTTTTCCTGCACACTTAACTCCACATTTCCCTTCGCATCAATAGGCAGAGTAAAATCCTCTATCAGCTTTAACGCTGCATCATACTGTGACAGCCCAAACATACGCGAAACATAATCAACCGCATCTCCACCGACACCACAGGAAAAACAATGATAATTTTTATCAATCTTCATGCTTGGGTGCTTATCGTTATGGAAAGGGCAACATGCTAAACCGTTTCTTTTAACCTGCAAACCATAACTCTCCGCTGCCTGTCTTGCTGTCAGATATTCCTTTACTTCACTAAAAATGGACAAAATAATAGCTCCTTCCTTTGATTTTAGGTACAAAAAGCAGTCCATAAAAAATTATGGAAATTGCACTTGCACCATTGTCGAAAGACCGGAGCTTTGCTATACTATATTTGCTAGATAGAGTATAGGAAAGCTCAGCTTTCACTACTCGGAGATGCCCTTGTTACCAGCAGGGGCATTTTCCTTTTCCTCACTGTTATCTGCAATCAGATGATCCAGTAAAGAAGCAACCTTTTTCTGTTCACTTGGATATAAATGACCATATGTATTGAGCGTAATCTTGATATCCTTATGCCCTAACCGTTCTTTGATAATCAACGGCTGTACACCTTGCTTTATGAGATACGCGCAATGACTATGTCGAAGAGAATGGACATCGATTTTCTTGACACCAGCCTTATCAATATGCCTTTTCATTGTATGCTGCACTGCCTCTGCAACCACTGGAAACAGTCTTTCATTTTTTGGATACTGATACAGCCGCTTCCAATAAGACTGAATTTCATTTGCAAGAAATACAGGAATTTCTATTGTCCTCACAGAATTATCCGTCTTAGGTTCCGTAATCATATCTGTCCTGTTCATACGATAGTATGTTTTTGTAATATGAATCTGGCAATTCTCCAAATCAATATCTTCCATAGAAAGTGCAAGCATTTCGCCTTCACGCATCCCTGTCCAAAACAAAAGCTGGAACATTAGATAAGATCGACTCCCTTTTTCAAAGGTTGCTATAAACTTCTGATATTCCTCGTAAGTCCAAAACTCCAACCGCCTCACATCTGAACGTCCTATCTTCTTTACCTTTTTACATGGATTGTTCCATAAGTTATAGATTTTCTGTGCATGAGTGAATAAAGCAGTTACTTGGTTTTGAAGCATTCTCTGATAACTTTCAGAAAAGTTCTTGTTACGGATTTCATTCTGCCACGCAATAATATCTGCCGGAGTAATCTCATTCATTTTCTTCTCCCCAAGATAAGGAATTACATGGGACTGTATCATGTACCTCTTATTCCGCTGTGAACGCTCTTTTAACTCTCCACTTTTATCGTTAAAATAAACCTCCACAAACGAAGCAACTGACATATCCATATCTGCATTTGCTACACGCTTAAATTCACTTTCGTAATCCTGCGCTTCCTTCTTTGTCCTGAAACCTCTTTTGTACTTTTTCTTCCTCTTTCCTGTCCAATCTTCATAATAGAATTGGCAGTACCAGCTTCCACGCTCTGCGTCCTTATAAACAGGCATCTTAACTTCTCCTTTCTCTATACTGTTTCAATTTGTGTCCTGTTGCCATAAAACTTTGTTTCCCAAAAAGCTCTTGGAACTCTGCCGGAAATCACAATAAATCCAGCCTCTTTTAACTCTTGGTTCAGTTCCTTAATGATTTTGTATGCATATCCTTTGGAGATACCTAACTCTCTTGAAATGTCCTCCGCATACATCATGTAATTATTGTCTTTCACCTTGCCACCTTCTTCCTTGATTCTTTCGCAAGATATAATTGTTCGCTATTCATATCTTGCTTACAGTTTTATCATACACGTTGCTCGAAATAATGTCAAGCTATTTTTATTGATATTTTTATATCTTTATGATAAAATATTATTTGACGAAATCAAAAGGGAGGCAATCACATGAATTTATATTCTATTAATACAATAAAACAAGAGCTTTCATTTTCTCCTCTTGTATACCGCATGAAAAAATCCGATTATTCAGAATCACTTATATTGACTTACAGTGACATAGACGGAAATCCGCATCAGGAAATTTTGGGTTCAAATCGTTCTATGCTTTCTAATTGGCTGGAAATTCTTGATTATGATACGGAAAACAAAGAAACGCTTGACAAAACGTTTGACCTGCTATTATCATCTATTCATTTATTTGGAATAAAACCTGATATATCAAAAGATAATCTCATCAATAAGATAGACAGCTTTATTAAAGATTTTAATGGTAACGCATTTAGTGATATCGCTAGCTCTGTTTTGGACATTTTAAAAGAGTGCTTTGATCCACACCCTGTACTTGCTTATCTTTATCCACACTACTATGCGTTGCTCCATTCATTATATCTTTATACTGAAAAATCCTGTTCGTATGAAGAAACTAAGTCACTGTTTTCAGCCAAAATAGCAGTTCTCCTGCAAGAACTGCTACACTTAAAATCTTCTTATGAACAGGCAAGGGAATATACCCAATCCGTATTTATTGAACCATATGCTGACAATGCTTCTGTACCAAGCACTACCTCGGCAGCTTTATACCATTCATACTGTAAAATGTTGAACAAATCCAATTTTTATATGGAAGCATTTGATTTTCCGATTGCAGAAGATTACTTAAAGAATTTTTTGGGTAATAATACTCCTGCATGGAGTTCCTACTTTGATTTGTTTTCAGAAAAGTTACTGGATACAGATACACAGGATTACCATATCACATCGTTTGCACAATTCCTTCATACTGGACTGTCTATTATGATGTCTGGTGAAATGGTAATCCGGAAATGTAAATTATGTAATGGATATTTTCAGACCAAGCACTCTTCCGATCAGATGTATTGCAGCCGTATTTATAAAAATACCTCCGCAACCTGCAGCGAAGTAGGTGTGAGAAAAACTTATAAAGAAAAATTGTTCCAGCACCCAATCCATCAGGAGTTCACCAAATCCTACAACAAACTTTACGGACGCATCCGGCGTGGCAAAGTTCCAAACGATACACCACTAATGGATCAATTGAAAAAGTTACATGATGAATACACAGAAAAATATGAACACACACATAAGAAAGATAGAGAAGCTGTCTGGAAAGAATATATTCAGAAAAATAAGGAATTGCTTGGATAAGAGAACAAAAGCGTAGAAAATTTCGCGTAGAAAATTTCATTACAAAAGATATTTTAAATATTGACATTTAATGGATATATGATATTCTATAACGATACAATTATTAAGATTGTATGGAGGCATGGGCGAAAGGAGAAATAGAATATGTACGAATATGTTAAAAAATCCGAGTATGCCCCTGTCAGAAAAGAACTTGAGCAGATTATTAAGCGTACTCAAATTGAGATGCGGAAAAACTATGGACTAACATTTCAGTTCCACCTAATTGGAAGCGGAAAAAGACATCTTGTAACTAGAATTAAGGGTGGGAATAATGGATACGATTTCGATTATAATTTAATCCTTTCCCCTCCTGGCAATGGTTATCGTTATGATGCTAAGATTATCAAGCAAAATTTTATGACAGCTTTAAAAACAGCTTTGCAAGGAACAAAATACTCATTTCCAAAGGATTCAACATCTTCTATTACCATAAAGGTAATTGACAAAGAAAAAAAGAAAATACGTTACCGTTGCGACTTTGCTATTATATATTATGGAAGCAATGACAGCAATAATGGATATTATTATCTAAGAAACAATAAAGAGCAACAATCTTATCAATTCGTTTTTCGATCATTATCATCTGATATAGACGAAAAAGTGCATGATATTATTGAAGATGATGGATGGTCTTACATTAAAGAAGAATATCTACTACTGAAAAATATTAATGAGGGAAATAAAAAACATTCATTCTCCCTTTATGCTGAGGCAGTCAATAACGTGTATAATCAAATGTATTTACAATAATTCATTACAATAAACAGGAGGTAACTTTTATGGGAAAAATGTTTTTCGATTATGACAATGGTGGATTTGGATTTTCTATTTCCAATAATATGGGAATGGACTCCGATGGAAATATGATGATGAGAATGTCCGACAACATGGCAATGGATATGGACTCAGGTGATATCCATATGATTTCATCATGGTCTGAAGATGAAGATAATGAATAGATCAGGCACAAATATTCAGAGATAAACTATTGTGAATCTATCAAAAATACTAATTCAATAATAGAAGCACAATTCTACAATTTATCATTTCTCGAATATTTTAGAAGCATTATAGAAGCATACGCACCTTATAAAGTAATTTTTCATGTAAAAAGGCTTTCGGAGAAATCCCCGAAAGCCTTGATTTTACTAAATAAATTATAATTACTCAATAATCGTAGCCACACGACCAGAACCAACAGTTCTACCACCCTCACGAGCTTTTGGAAATGAAATCTGAATGTTTTTACTACGTTTTCCTGCTTGTTTTTCTTTATATTATCCAGTTTATCCCTACATTTTTACTGTTCTGAAAAATTTTAGAGCCAAAATAGAGCCAGTGGTAAAATACAGATTTTCTCCTTATCCGCCCTTATTACATGGTGCTAGCACCATGTAGTAAATGTGAATAAGGAAAACCGAAAGTCTCTGCTTACGACAAATGGAAATTTAATATTTTTATAATGATATGAACATTCCATATTCTTTTGGTACGTTTAAAACTCCATCTATTGTATTTTTCATCAGAATATCTTTTATTACTTGTTCAGGCACACTATCTCTCAAAGATGTCATACTAGAAAGCGAATAAATATAATCCATCATATCATCTATATTAGTAACTGCCAATGAATCTATATATTCTCTTTTTTCTACTTTTGAAAAAGTTTTACTTAAAATCTCATATCCATTTTGAAGCGTAAAATTCTTATTTATGTTATCTTCAACACCATATGCCGATAAAATTTTGGAAAGATATTCAATAATTCCATGTTCTCCATATGTCGCACAATAAAAACGACCTTCTCGCTTTAATACTCGTCGCACCTCCGCCAGACCTTTATTTATATCAGGCACATGATACAACATCATATTTGCAATGACAACATCAAAAGTCGCATTTTCATAAGGTATCTCTTGAATATCTAAAACCTTATATTCAATATTATCATAGCCTCCTATATTATTTTTTGTCATTGCAACCATTCCTTCTGAAAAATCAGAAAGTATTATCTTGGAACAAGTACAAATTAATGACTCTCTATTTTTCCACATATCTCCTGTTCCACAGCCTAACTCTAATACTTTCGCCCCTTTATCAATTCTGTAATTTGAAAATATCCAATTCCCAAAACCCAGTTTATTCGTTGAATATTTATCATGAAATGATATTCTTGTATCTAAGTTATTTGCAGTAGCATATTGTTCTAATACAACTGACATATCATTTATCTTGCTCACAATTAACCTCCACAAATTTTATTTCATTTTAATCTTACCACTTTTCTCACGCCCTTGCAACCATAAAACACCGAAGCAAAACAACCGCCACACCATATATTATTTATCGTTCCAATGATTTCTCTATCTTCTGTTTCTGCCCTTTCAAATCGTTCTGCTTTTCATAAAGATTGTTCCGCTCCTTGCAAAGTTCTTTCATACGTTCCAACTGCGCCCGTACTCCCTCCCGGCAATCCGGCTCTATCTTCTTATATTCCCCGGTCAGATTGCGGA
>BLLW01000032.1 GCA_011959285.1 Lachnospiraceae bacterium
AAATGTCCGAGGAACTCAGGGTAAGATATCTTTCAATAGCTTTAGAAAAGTCAGAACGGCTTGAAGCTTTGATTGATGAGTTTTTTGAAATCACCCGGTTTAACCTGTCAAATATTACGCTTCAGTATAGCAAAGTAAATTTGACCCGCCTGTTGGAACAGCTTACATACGAGTTCAGGCCAATGTTTTTGGAAAAAAACTTAAAATGTGAGCTTGAAATGGCACCAGACGTAATGATTTCATGTGATGCTGATAGAATACAGCGCGTTTTTGATAATCTGCTTAGAAACGCTGTAAATTATAGTTTTGACGACGGGACGATTCATATTGCTGCCACGCAGAATGAGAACAATTTGTGTATTCAGTTTGTGAATTGCGGTAACACGATTCCGCAGGAAAAACTGGAGCGCATTTTTGAACAGTTTTACCGGCTCGACAGCGCACGAAGTTCTGGGAACGGAGGCGCAGGTCTGGGTCTTGCCATTGCAAAAGAAATTGTGGAGCTCCATAAAGGAACAATCACAGCCAGAAGTGAAAATGATATCATTGAATTTGAAGTGACTATTCCTTTTTCGTAGGAAAGTTGTAAGAAATTCCGCAGAAAAACAGATGATTATCTTATGGGTAAACAAATAAATGACACTCTTGTTATTGGTATGATTTTAGTGCTGAAACAAGCGTGTTTTTGTTTGGCAAATTACTTTGGAAAGAGGTGTGTAAAGTGCAGAAAAAAAGGATAGTGGTTATTTTTGGCGGTAATTCTACGGAGTATGAGGTGTCATTACAATCGGCATCCGCTGTTTTAGAAAATTTGAATACGGATAAATTTGACATATTCCCGATTGGAATTACCAGAAGCGGCGAATGGTATCATTATACAGGAGAAAAGGAAAAAATCTTGCATAATACATGGTTTAAAGACAGCAAGAATCTGTATCCGGTTGCTGTTTCTCAAAATCCTTTCGTTTGTGGGTTTTTCGAGTTTAGGGCGGATAAATATTGTGTGATTGAAGTCGATTTGGTATTTCCTGTTTTGCACGGTAAGAACGGTGAAGATGGGACTTTACAGGGTGTATTTGAATTGGCAGGAATACCCATAGCAGGATGCAACACGCTGTCGTCAGCGTTGTGTATGGATAAAGACAGGGCACATAAGCTGGTCAGCCTTGCAGGGATAACAGTACCTAAGTCAGTAACTTTCGGACGTTTCTATAAAGGGATGGCACTACAAGAGGTAGAAAAAAATTTAACATATCCTCTTTTTGTAAAACCTGTCCGTGCAGGGTCGTCTTTCGGTATCACAAAGGTAAATAAAAAACAGGAACTGGATGCTGCCGTAGAGCTGGCATTTGAACATGATACAGAAGTAATCATAGAGGAAACAATTGATGGATTTGAAGTCGGCTGCGCTGTGCTTGGCATAGACGAGCTGATTGTGGGCAGAGTTGATGAAATCGAGCTGTCAAGCGGTTTCTTTGATTATACAGAGAAATATACGTTGAAATCTTCAAAGATTTATATGCCTGCGAGAATAGATGCAGGGACGGAAAAGCGGATACAGGAAGCGGCGATGATCATATATAAGGCACTGGGGTGTTCCGGGTTTGCAAGGGTGGATATGTTTTACACTCTATCAGGAGAAATCGTATTTAATGAAGTAAATACAATCCCCGGCTTGACAGCTCACAGCCGTTATCCAAATATGATGAAAGGAATCGGTCTTTCTTTTGCCCGGATGCTGGATGAGTTGATAGGTCTATACACAAAATGATGAAAATGACTGAATTAAAAAAAGAAAAAAATTCTGTATATACGGACAGAGCCTATTTAGAAATTAATTTAAACAATTTGAAGCATAATGTAATGGTTTTGAAAAATGCAATGCCGCCCCAATGTGAATTGATGGCTGTTGTAAAAGCTGATGCGTACGGTCATGGCGCGTTTGAAATTGCAACATATATGAACCGGATAGGTGTGAAAGCTTTTGCTGTAGCAACCATCGACGAAGGCATCGAATTACGCAGAGCTGGTATTAGCGGTGAGATTCTGATTTTAGGGTATACTGCGCCTGCAAGAGCAAAGGAGCTTCATAGATATGACCTGACGCAAACATTGATAAATTATGAGTATGCTTTGGGTTTAAATAAGCAAGGATACAGAGTAAAGGCACATATTAAGGTCGATACAGGTATGCACCGACTGGGGTTTGACGACGAAGACGCAGAAAGTGCAGCGGCTGTTTTTTCATTGAAACATATCAAGGTATCCGGAATTTATACACACTTATGTGCAGCAGATAGTCTGGATAAGAAAGACATCTGCTTCACAAATAGGCAGATTCAAAGCTTTTATCAGATGATAAAGCGGCTGGAGGAAAGAGGTATAAACATTCCCAAAGTACATATACAAAGCAGTTATGGATTGTTAAATTATCCGGAACTTAGGTGTGATTATGTAAGGGCAGGCATTGCACTATATGGTGTTCTAAGTTCACCTGATGATACCACAAAGCTTCAATTAGATTTAAGACCGGTACTTTCGCTGAAAGCAAAGGTGATTTTGCTTAGAGAAATAGAAAAAGGCGACAGTGTAGGTTATGGCAGGGCATTTGTTGCTGATAGAGATAGCTTAATTGCTATATTGCCTATCGGCTATGCAGATGGATATCCGAGAAGTCTTTCCTGCGGAAAGGGTTATGTGATTATCAATGGTCATAAAGCGCCGGTTGTGGGAAAAATCTGTATGGATCAGCTTGCGGTTGATGTTACCGATCTTCCCGATGTCAAGATAGGTGCAATTGCGACAGTAATCGGTCAAGACGGAAAGGAAGAAATTACTGCACCGGTGGTGGCTGACAACCTAGGAAGTATTGCGAACGAATTACTTTGTAGAATGGGCAGGCGTTTAAAAATCATAATTGCTTAGCAAATAAGCTGTAAAATTTTACGTTGAATTTTACAGCTTATTTGCGTATAATATATAAATAAAGGAATTATATCAAGTAGGAAAGGAAATGGATTTATGCCAAATATATTACCCGTTTCAGATTTAAGAAATTATAATGAAGTACTGAAAAATTGCCAAGTTGGAGAACCCGTATTTTTGACCAAAAATGGCAGAGGAAAGTTTGTGGTTATGGATATTGAGGATTTTGAGCGTGAAAAAGCCGAAAAGAAACTGCTTATGAAACTGCAGGAAGCAGAAGAGGCTGTTAAGGATGAAAGTGCTTGGATGAATTTGGATGAATTAAAGAAATCTGTCGGGGTTTAGTCTATGATGAAATTGCGGATTAATCCTATTGTGGCAGAAGATATGAAGAATATTAAAGAGTATATTGCTGAAGATAATGAAGAAATGGCAGTAAAAACTATTCAGGAGATATATGCTCAAATTGAGAATATACAGCAATTCCCGCATATGGGAGCTGACTTGGCTAAGCGAGTCAGCTTCCGAACGGATTATAAATATGTGATTTGCGGAAATTATGTTGTGCTGTATAAGGTTGGAAAAGAATATGTGGAGATTTACCGGATTGCAAGCCGATATTATCGCTATCCCGCTTTATATTTTCACAAAAGATATCTAAAATCCTTTTTCTTGTAAATGTATTCCCGCCCCAGCTGATTCCTGAAATATGCGGAGTCAATAGCACGTTTTCCATATATCTGAGGGGATGATTTTCAGGTAAAGGTTCTGGGTCTGTAACATCTAAAACTGCACCTGCGAGTAATCCATTTTGCAGCGCATTTGTCAGCTCGTCCGTATTTACGATAAATCCACGTCCAACATTTACGAGCATGGCGTTTGGCTTCATCTTTCTTATTCTTTCAACATCGAACATGCCTGCTGTCTGAGTCGTACCTGGAAGCGCGATAATAACTACATCGGCAATTTGCAGTTGCTCATCAACACAGTCTGTTGTATATATTTCATCAAAAGCCGAATGCTGGCTGCCAGGGGTACGGCATATCCCAACTATATAAGACCCAAAACATCTAAGCTTTTTGGCAGTTTCCTGTCCGATATTTCCGGTTCCTAAAATAAGTACTCTTTTCCCCTCTAATGTATCATCACTTTCAATTTGGTTCCAAGCGCCGCTTTTCATTTGTGCACGGTATGAGAACAGATTTTTATATAGTGCAAGGATTCCCGAAACAATATATTCAGAAATAACATATCCATAAGCGCCAGAAGCACTGGTGAGAGCAATATGATTAGGGAAATTCGGAGCAGAAGTGTATTTATTGGCGCCTGCCCAAGTCATTTGGATCCATCTAAGATTTTTCATACAACGAATCGTACTGTATTCGGGTTCTCCAAATACAATTTCTATATTTGCGTGCTCTTTGCTTTCGAGAAGTTCGTTCTCGTTGTCAAAAAACAAAACCTTATCCTCTTTTTCAACTGATGTTAAAATAAGATTTTTCTCACATTCCAGACAATTTTTAATTATAGCAATCGTTCGCATCGCTTCCCTCCTGTTTTCACTCGAAATAAAGTTCAAGTTTGATTGTTTTTGTTTTATTTTACTATATTTGTAATTTGCTGAAAACCTTCAAAAATTATAAAAAGAAATATTATGCCAGCAATAATACAAATCGGACTTGACAAATATTTCAGTGCGATATATTCTATATATCAAATTGATATATATAGAAGGAGAAGGGATAATGGCAATAGAAAAGAAGATTGATTGTGTACTTTTGGGATTGTTGAGTCATGAAGATCTGACAGGTTATGAAATTAAAAAACGCATGGATACTTCACTAAAGTATTTCTGGGGGGCAAGCTACGGCAGTATATATCCTGCGCTTGGCAATTTGGTCGACCGGGGGCTGGCGGAGAAAAGAGACGGGGCAGAAAATAAGCGGAATAAATTTGTATACTCTATCACGGAAGCGGGAAGAGGTTATTTAAAAGAATGGCTTCAGGCTCCGGCAGAGAGAGATGAGCTGCGTTATGAAACACTGCTCAAACTATTCTTTGGCAACGAAGGCGGTGTGCAGCAGGCGATAGCACATATAGATGCTTTTCAAAAGAAAATAGAAAAGGAACTGCCATATCTCGTTGAAGCAGAAGATACGCTTAAAAAAGTGATAGATATTGATGACGCCCACCAATATTATTTCCTTACGGTAGAATTTGGCATAAAGACCTATCGTGCCTACTTGGAATGGTGTGAGGAGGCAAAGGCAATGCTGGGCAAGGAGGATAAGCAAAAATGATTGGACATTTGGGATTTTCATATGTTGGACTGCTATTTATGCTCATGCTCTTTATCCCTAATATCATGTGGGCGAAAAGGCAGCCGCAGGGTTACAGTGCAGAAAACGAAAATAAGATCTTATTGATGCTGGAGAGAGTGGGAGAAGTGCTGGCTACCTGCTGTGCGCTTTTCTTTTCTGATTTTAACCTGCATGGGATTTCAAAGTGGTCGTTGTGGCTTGCGGCAGCATTTATTCTGATGATTATGTATGAGATATGGTGGGTCCGGTATTTTAAGAGTGAACGAAAACAGGTTGATTTTTACAGCAGCTTTTTGGGCATTCCGGTGGCAGGCGCCACGCTGCCAGTGCTTGCGTTTTTTCTGCTGGGCATCTATGGAAAAGTTATATGGATGCTGATTGCAAGCATTATTTTGGGAATAGGGCATATTGGGATTCATTTGCAGCATTTCATTTATGGATTTTGACCTTTGAGTATTGAATGATAGCCACTTGTTACATATTTGCGTACAGATATGCAATGATTTGATAATCTATAACCAGAGTGATTACGGTTATGAAGAAAATGATTCCGTTTGCATAATAGAGTAGAACTTTGCGGAGGTATGTAATGAAAAGAGTAATGGCTTATGTTATTTTGAATGTTAAATCATTGTTAAAGGATAAGTTACCTTTTGCGTGGTCCATTTTTCTGCCGTTGGTTATGTTTTACGTAGAGAAAGATCATATGAGTAAGGAGCAGGATTTAGCTTATTGGTGGATTTATATGATTCTTTGTGCGTATTTTTATGGTGTAGGGCTTTATGCGATTGAATTAAAAGAAGCAGGATGCTTGCGGACTATTTTTTCCATATATAATTCTTCCACAGTTTTTTTTATGGGGAATTTAGTTACACAAATTATTTTTAGTATCATTAGCTTAAGCATATTTAATGTGGCAGTTTTTCTTATTAAGGGATTTTCTTTTATACATCTTATGAGTGGTAGTGTGATATTGATTTTTCTTTGCATTCCTTTTGCCTTCTTGGGATATGCTTTGGTTTTGTTAAAAAAAATTCATGCTAATACAATAAGAACATTATTGTCAATTACATTATTTGGAATGTTCATGTTTTTAAGCATAGGAGCAGAATATAATAAATTCAATCCAATGTACTATATAACTGCAATATTAACAAATTTTACTATGAAAAATGTAGCAGTGTATATATGTACTTCGGTTATAGCTTTAATCCTTGGCGGAGTTGGGATATTTCAATTTGATCCTAATTCAAATGAAAGGAGATGATTTGTTTGGAAAATAAAAATATAATTATACATGACTTAATAATTCCACATATAAATAAAAAAATAGATATTGAGCTTGTGAGAGGATTAAATTACTTACGTGGAGACAATGGCTGTGGCAAAACATTATTACTGGATTACATTGCAGGGTTAAGAAAGCAAAAGAAGGCTCTGATACAGGGAAATGAAAGTATCATATACATAAATCAGACTATTTTTTTCTCAGATAGACTTCTTGGAAAAGACTTTTTGATGTTCGTATATCGATTAGACAGCATTAAAAATGAGAAGATTACTTTTGAAAATTATATAAAATCTTTTTATGGTGACAGTGAAAAGAGTAAGTTTGTGTTCGAATTAATTGGAAAGCAATGGGGAATGCTATCATGCGGCGAGAAAAATTTTTTGTATGCGGTGATTTTGTTATCCCTGCAAAGAGAGTGGTATATATTAGATGAACCTTTTGCTTTTATAGATGAAACAAGAAAAAAATTTCTTTGGGATATGATAGAAGAGAAAGTAAATGTTGGGAAGGGAATCATTTTAACATCGCATGAAGAGCAGGAATGGATTGAGGGAAAGGCACATATTATTGAATTTACGGAAACAGGGATAAAAAATTACAATTAATTGTATTATTTGCTTTTGTAAAAGAAGCATATCCAAAAACATGTAATGAATGTAAAGGGTGTTTTTTTAAAAAGCATGAAATAGATTTAAGGCATTAGAGTTAAATATTCTAGTGCTTTTTTTTGTGTCATATATTTTGATTTGACTATTAGTAAATAAACTTGTGCTGCTTATTAATTTCTGATAATAAATTTACCCTATCCCCAAGATTCCGTAAAGGTTTTTGCTTGAAAAAATAGATTAGGGGATTTATACTAAAAACATTGATTTGGATAAAAGGATTTTTTATGGATGGCTATTTTTCATATCCGTAAAGAGGTAGGCAGAGTAATGCATGTAGAAATTAAGGTTTTGGAAGAAGTAACAGATACATATGCAGTGATTTATACAAATCGGATTGATGAAGAAGTATTGCAGGTTGTTGATATGATTGGAAATACCAATGGAGTCATAACAGCAATAGAAGAGGAAAAGACGATTGTACTGCGGATGAAAGATATCTACATGATCCGGGTAGAAAGCAATAAAGCAATCATATACTGCAAGGAAAAGAAATATGCAAGCAAGAAGCGGTTGATTGAATTAGAGAAGATTCTAAAGGGGAGTTTTATGAAAATTTCTAAAACGACACTTGTCAATTTGAATTATATTATCAGTGCGGAAGCGGCTTTTGGAGGCATGATGTGTTTAGTTTTAAAAAACGGGTGTAAAGATTATGTCTCAAGAAAGTATTTACCGGATCTAAAAAAGTATTTGGGTATTTAAGAAGGGTAAAGTATCAGTATGAGAAAAATATTTGGACTTCTTGTGAAAGGGATAAGCGGAGCATTATCTTTATTTTCAATATTTATCATGTTATATGATGTTTGTGGCGGCAATGAGCTTATATTTGAAAACGGTTTTTATACAAAAATGTTTATCGGGGCAATTATAGTTGGAATAGGATTCTCATTACCGGGGGTGGTGTATGAAAATGAGAATATGCCTTATGTAATGCGATTTATAATACATATGGGAGTGGGATGTACCATTTTTGTTATTACAGGGTTTGCTGTGGGATGGATTCCGAGAGGGAATAATCTTTGGGCAGGTGTTGGAGTAGTACTGGCTGGAATCTTAATAGCTCTTTTCTTATGGTTTTGTTTTTGGTGGTACTATAAGCAGGAAGTAAGGAAAATAGATGAAAAAATTAAAAAGGTAAATGAGGAAAAGGATGCAGAGCATGCAGCAAAGGCAATGTTGGGCAAGGAAGATAAGTAAAATGTTGGTTAGTGTCAACAAGGTCTTTTCTTTTCATAGTCCTTTAAGGAATCAAGGGCATGCCGTGACAAGGGAACCAGGGCAATCATATTGAAAATCGTCATAAGCCCGATTCCGATATCCCCCAGATCCCACACAATGGTATAAGCCGCCAGCCCGCCGACAAAGAGCATGACGAGGGCAAGGAGCTTGTACAAGGTCTGCGATAACCAATTATCACCAAAAAGGTATGCAATGTTCGGTCTTGCATAAAACAGAATGCCGATAAAGGTGGAAAAGCTGAAAAGCCAGAGGATGACGGCGATAAAGATGACGCCGAACATTCCCAGATGATAATCCATAGCGGTCTGCAAAAGATCCATTCCTGCAAGCCCATTGGTCAGGTCGGCGGGGGTCAGGAGCATGATCATTGCTGAGCAGCTGCAGATAACAATGGTATCAATAAAAACGCCCAGTGCCTGAAGGAGTCCTTCTTTGGCAGGGTGGCTCACATCAGCGGCAGCGGCGGCGCAAGGAGCAGAACCGGAACCTGCTTCATTGGAGAACAGACCGCGTTTAGCGCCATTCATGATAACGGCGCCGAAACCTCCGGCAACCGCCTGACGAAGTCCGAAAGCTTCCGAGAAGATGCGCTGGAAAACAGAAGGGAGCTGACCGATATTCTGAAGGATGATGAAAATCGTAATGAGAAAATATAAACCTGCCATAATCGGCACGATGATATTCAGCACACGCACCGTAGCATTTTTGCGCAGGACGATGACTGCCGCAATCAGTACCAGGACGATCGTGGTGTAAAGAGGGGGAATCTGAAAGGCATTTTCAAAAGCTGAGGAAACAGAGTTGCCGATGACCTGGCTGATGCCGCACCAGCAGATTAGACCGGAGATGGCAAACAGGATGGCAATGATGCTGCGCTTCCTGCGTCCGTCTTTTTTGACAAAAAGATGATGAATATAGTAGGCGGGGCCGCCTCTGTAGCCTCCGTAAAGGGGGTCTTTTTCTTTATACATCTGCGCAAGTGTGGCTTCCACAAATGCAGTGGAGGAACCCAAAAGGGCAGTGATCCACATCCAAAAAACAGCACCTGCACCGCCTAAGGAAATGGCAGCTACGACCCCTACAAGATTGCCCATTCCCACGCGCGTTGCCGTAGAAATGATAAGCGCCTGGACGCCTGAAATGGAGCCTTTATGAGAAGAAATCTTCTTTTCCATGGAGATTTTCAGCATTTCGGGAAAGAAGCGGAAGGGCAGAAAGCGGGTGCGGATGGTAAAGTAAATGCCGGATGGAATCAGGATAAGCACCAGCAGCGAAAGACCGAGAGAACTTTCGCCGGGCAGCGGTATGGTAATTAAATTGCCCCATAAAAACTGATAAATCATTTGAATACCCTTTATAATAATGTCCATCACAGAATTCTCCTTTGCATTTCCTTCACAACTAGTATATAGTAGAAAGAAACATTTGTAAAACGATAATGAGAAGTGCATACGATTTTAAGGGTTGTTGATTTGTACTTTTGTATGATATGATGTTCTTATTAAAATACAAAGTTTGGAGAACAGTATGGGTTCAGAACTGGTAAGTACGAAAGATATCTATAATGTGGTACGCAGAACCTTGGAGGTCATGGATGCCCAGATTCTATGGCATGGGGAAATCACAGGATATCTTTTTTATAATATATTAAAGGCAGAAGGCATTTACACAGAGAGGGATCTTGCGGAATATACGCTGATTGGTATGCTCCATGATCTGGGAATGATCAAGACAGGTTACGAGGGCGGTATCATTCAATGCGAGAGAACCAACATCTGGGCGCACTCCATATACGGATATCTTTTTTTGAAGAATTTATCGCCGGTGGATGATAAAGCTGAAATCGTGTTATATCACCATCTTCCCTATAAACTGCATTCCCAAATAAAGAGCAGATATATGAAAGTCACGGAATATCTGACGCTTGCAGATAAGATGGCAGTCTTCCTACGCATGGGAGAGGACAAGGCGGAGCAGAGCATTTATATGCGCCAGGCACAAGGAGAGTTGTCCGCGAAAGCGCTGGAGCTGTTTCAGATTGCGCAGACACGGTTCGACGTTTTGAGAAAACTTAAGACCCATGAATATCAAAAGGAGTTGGAAGCGCTGTTTGACCGGATTTCTTTTACGGAAAGACAGAAAAGAAGCTTTTTGGATATGTTGATTTATGCGATAGATTTTAGAAGCCAGCCTACCGTTATTCATACTATGTCCACCAGAACTTTTGCCCTTGAGTTGGGAAGGCTCATGCGGGTGCCGGCAGTAGATCTTCAAATTCTGTACTATGGGTCGCTTTTGCATGATATTGGCAAGATTGCGATTCCCATATCTATTCTGGAAGCACCGAGAAGGCTGACCGAGGAAGAAATGCGGGTCATGCAGGGGCATGTAGTCATGACGGATAAGATTCTCAGGGGCGTTATGGACGAGCGGATCGTAAACGTTGCCGCTAAACATCACGAGAAGCTGGATGGTTCAGGCTATCCTGAAGGAATCGGGGCCTCTGATTTGTCGATGCTGGAGAGGACTATTGCAGTTGCAGACATTTTGAGTGCTCTTTATGGAAAGAGAAGCTATAAGGAAGCGTTCCCACCCGAAAAAATCAAAGAGATTTTACTGGAAGATGCAAATCAGGGAAAAATCTGCATCAAGGTGGTACAGGCAGCGCTTGGTCATTATGATGAAATTATCCGCACTTATGAAAAGCAACGGGACGTGACCATGGAGAGATATATGGAAATCGTTAATCAATATGACAATATTTACGAACGGTTCAAGGAGTTTGATCAGGCAGAAATGACCGCATAAAATCGTTGGAAAAAGATTATCTGTGTGCGAAGCGCACTTTTATTCAAGAGATAAAGAGGAACGGAAGCTAAGATGACAAAAGAAAAATTGGCAATCGAGATTATCGAACGGTTAAAAAAAGAATATCCGGACGCAGGCTGTACTCTTGATTACAATCAGGCGTGGAAGCTTTTGGTGAGTGTCCGTCTGGCGGCGCAGTGCACTGATGCCAGGGTAAATGTGGTGGTGCAGGATTTGTATGCCAGGTTTCCTGACGTGGAGGCGCTTGCAGAGGCGGATGTGGAGGAAATCGAGCGGATTGTAAAGCCCTGCGGGTTAGGGCACAGTAAGGCAAGGGATATCAGCGCATGTATGAAGATTTTGCGTGATGAATATCAGGGAAACGTGCCGGATGACTTTGACACACTACTAAAGCTCCCCGGCGTGGGACGCAAGAGCGCCAATCTGATCATGGGAGATGTGTTCGGAAAACCTGCCATCGTGACAGATACCCACTGCATCCGTCTCACCAACCGAATGGGGCTTGTTGACGGCGTGAAAGAGCCTAAGAAAGTAGAGATGGCTCTGTGGAAGATCATTCCTCCGGAAGAAGGGAGCGATTTCTGTCACCGTCTAGTATTCCATGGGCGGGAAGTGTGCACCGCAAGAACGACTCCTTTTTGTGAAAAATGCTGTTTAAATGATATATGTGCCAAATGCGGAGTTGGAAAAAAGGGTTGACAAGGGTGGTAAAATATTTTATCATACATATGAACAATTGTTCAAATGAAAGAATATGATAAAGGAGGGCAGTGAAGTTGGCGATTCATGATGTTGAGTGCTGTGAGACTTTTCAGACCCATGAGGAGCTTCTTAAGATTGTGCATGAGCAGATGCCGGATGAGGATGAACTGTATGATCTGGCAGAGCTTTTTAAGGTGTTTGGGGATTCTACGCGAATCAGGATTTTGTATGTGCTCTTTGAGGCGGAAGTATGTGTGTGCGACTTGGCACAGGCGCTTTCCATGACCCAGTCGGCGGTTTCCCATCAGCTTAAGATTTTAAAGCAGTCAAAGCTGGTCAAGAGCAGAAGAGAAGGGAAATCTGTATTTTATTCACTGGCAGACGGGCATGTGAGAACCATCATTGCTCAGGGAAGAGAGCATATCAACGAGTAAGAAGAGAAGTGGTGACGCTTCGGAATGGAGGAAAACATGAAGAAAAAATTTAAACTGGAAGATTTGGACTGTGCAAACTGTGCTGCAAAGATGGAAGAGGCAATCAAGAAGATCGGTGGCGTGAACGATGCCAATGTAAGCTTCCTGGCACAGAAGATGACCATTGATGCACAGGATGATAAGTTCGATGAAATTATGAAAGAGGTTGTCAGAGTCTGCGCAAAGGTGGAGCCTGACTGCCGGATTCTGCTGTAAGAGGCGTATCATGACGAAGAAGCAGCAGAAAATGCTTGTCCGCATTATCCTCACTTTCGTCATCTTTGTGGGATTGTTTATTTGCGAACATGCAGGATTGTTTGAAAGGATAGGAAGCAAATGGATTTTGTTTTTGATTTACCTGATTCCCTATCTGGTAATCGGCTACGACATCATATATAAGGCGGCAAGAAATATCAGCCATGGGCAGGTGTTTGATGAAAATTTCCTGATGATGATTGCCACTTTTGGGGCTTTTGGAGTGCAGGAATACTCGGAAGCGGTAGCGGTGATGCTTTTTTATCAGGTGGGCGAATTGTTTCAAGGGTATGCGGTGGGAAAGTCCAGGCAGTCCATTTCGGATATGATGGATATCTGCCCCGAGTATGCCAATATTGAAATAGATGGAAAATTAACGCAGGTGGATCCGGACGATGTAGAAATTGGAAGCGTGATCGTGGTGAAGCCGGGAGAGCGGATTCCCCTCGACGGCGTTGTGATAGAAGGAGAATCCTTGGTTGATACTGCGGCGCTTACCGGAGAATCGGTGCCCAGAAGGGCATCCGTAGGAGAGGACATCATAAGCGGCTGTGTCAATGGCAGCGGTACTTTAAGGGTCAGGGTATCCAAAGAATTTGACGACTCTACGGTGTCCAAGATTTTGGAGCTGGTGGAAAACGCCAGCAGCAAGAAGGCAAAGGTTGAAAATTTTATCACTCGGTTTGCAAAATATTACACGCCCATCGTGACGATCTTGGCAGTTCTTCTTGCCTTCCTGCCTCCCCTTATTTTAGGAGGCGGATGGGGAGAATGGATACAGAGAGCATGTATTTTTCTCGTAATATCTTGCCCTTGTGCACTGGTCATATCCGTGCCTCTTGGATTTTTCGGAGGGATTGGAGCTGCTTCTAAGATTGGTGTTCTTGTGAAAGGCAGTAACTATCTGGAAGCCGTTGCGGAGATGACGACTATTGTTTTTGACAAGACAGGAACCCTCACCAAGGGAGAGTTCAAAGTACAGGAAGTGTGTCCTGAAGGCTGCACTAAGGAGGAACTGATGGAACTGGCGGCACTGGGGGAGGCTTATTCCAACCATCCCATAGCAGGCTCCATCAAAGAAGCTTACGGAAAAGAACCGGATATGAGCCGGGTAGGGCAGGCAGAGGAAATTGCCGGTCACGGCATCTGTGTCCCCATCGATGGGAAAGAGGTGCTTCTGGGTAACGAGAAACTGATGGAAGATAGAAAGATTCAGTATACGCCGGTGGAAAGCGTAGGAACCATCGTTTATGCGGCATGTGACGGCAGATATATGGGTGCTGTGGTGATTGCCGATTCCGTCAAAGAAGGGGCGAAGGAAGCCATTCAAAGCATGAAGCAGGTAGGCGTGAAAAAATGCGTCATGCTCACCGGCGACAGGCAGCAGGCAGCCCAGGCAGTGGCAGGAGAACTTGGAATCGACGAGGTGCATGCACAGCTCCTTCCGGGGGATAAGGTATCTAAAGTAGAGGAATTGTTAAATGCCCGTAAGGGGAAAGAAAAGCTGGCGTTTGTGGGAGACGGAATCAACGATGCGCCGGTGCTCACCCGGGCAGACATCGGAATCGCCATGGGCAGTATGGGATCGGATGCCGCTATAGAAGCCGCCGACGTGGTTCTGATGGACGATGACGTGCGCAAGATCGCGGCGGTGGTAAGAATCTCCAGAAAGACCTTGCAAATCGTTAAGCAGAATATCGTTTTTGCCCTTGCGGTGAAAGCGCTTGTGCTCCTTTTGGGGGCATTGGGGCTTGCCAATATGTGGGAAGCTGTGTTTGCAGACGTGGGGGTATCGGTCATTGCAATCTTAAATGCCATGCGCGCCCTTAAGATACAAAAATAATAATTACAGGTTGTAAAGCAGTGAAGATGATTTTTCAATTTGAGAATCAATTCGCTGCTTTTTACATTAAAACTAAAAATTTATTTTATCATGAAAAATAAAATTGGGCTTTACTTTTTGAACATTGTTCAGTACAATGCAAATTGAACGACGTTCAGGGAGGCGATTATGGATCATAAAGAAATCATCATTCAGGCGGCGACAGAGTTAATAGAGGAGCGGGGAGAGCAGATTAGTGACATTACAGTCCGAGAAATCAGTAAAAGGGCACATGTGGGGCTGGGATTGATAAATTATCATTTCGGAAACAAGGATA
This sequence comes from Lachnospiraceae bacterium, assembly GCA_011959285.1. Taxonomy (GTDB): domain Bacteria; phylum Bacillota; class Clostridia; order Lachnospirales; family Lachnospiraceae; genus Suilimivivens. Next base: position 14,863 of record BLLW01000032.1, read on the forward strand.
ACCTTATTGCAATATGTGTGGAGCAGGTGATTAACGGTATTGTTGAAAACTTTCAGTCCATCCGCGAAAAGACGGGCGGATATACGCCTGTTGAGAAGTTGGAATATCTGGGCAATCTGACATGGACTTTTATGTTTGAGCATTATGCCATGTCAAAAATTTCAGTCCTTTCTGACATGGCATCGCCAAAGGAAGACGATAATACCCGCAGGACATACCGTGCCTATCTGCCTCTCGTGGCAGCCTGCCGCCCGGACTGGGACAAAGAGATGCTGCAGCGCAGGACTTTTTGCCTGATTGCAGTCATGCAGCAGGTATTCTTACAGTATCAGGTGATCCGGCAGCTTTACGGAATCGATTTGACAAATATGGAAGAAAGAAAAGAATATCATGCAAAGCTGCTGCGTGATATTTTGGAGGTGGAGAGATGAAAATAACGATTATACACGGGCAGAACCATCAGGGGTCTACCTGCAATATTGCAAGGATGCTGGCGGAGAGATTAAACGGTCAGGTGGAAGAGTTCTTCTTGCCCAGAGATTTTGGAGAGTTCTGCATGGGGTGTACGTCATGCTTTATGGAATCTGAAACAAAGTGCCCCCATTATGAAAAACTCCTGCCGATTACCAGAGCGCTGGATGGCGCTGATGTGATTATATTGGCAAGCCCGGTCTATGTATATCATGCCACAGGCGCGATGAAAGCATTTCTTGATCATTACGGCTTTCGCTGGATGGTGCACCGCCCGGAAGAGGCGATGTTTAAAAAGCAGGCAGTCTGCATTTCCACCGCCGCAGGAAGGGGAATGAAGAGTACGAATCAGGACATGGCACACAGCATGTTCTTCTGGGGCGTTGCCAGAACTTATAAGTACGGCGTGGCTGTGATGGAAACCTCATGGGAAAGAGTCAGCGCGAAAAAGAAACAGGCAATAGAAAAGAAGCTGGATCTGCTGGCAGGGAAAATCGTGAAAAGGCAGGGAAAAATCAGTCCGTCCATAAAGACAAAACTGTTCTTTTATGTTATGCGTCAGATGATGAAGAATGGTTGGAATAAGGCAGATGTGGATTACTGGGAGAAGAAAGGATGGACGAAGAAAAAATGTCCGTGGTAATATGATTACATATGGTGCAGGAAAATTTTTGGTATTATTATCCTGTTTAATACTGTGTTTGAATAGGAAGAGAAGAAGGACGGAGATTGGAGGTGGATGCAAATGTGGTTCTTATTTGCATTATTGTCCGCATTATTTGCAGCTTTAACATCAATACTGGCGAAAATCGGCATAGAAGGTGTTAATTCAAACCTTGCCACGGCAATACGGACGGTGGTAGTTGTTGTCATGTTTATAGAGCATTGCAGATGGGAGAAGCCTCTAAGGTGGTTCCGATTGATAAGCTGAGTGTCGTGATCACGCTTATTCTGGCATTTGTTTTTCTTCATGAACAATTTACAGTAAAGTCACTGATTGGCTGTCTCTTAATTGGCATGGGAACATTGTTCATGGTCTTATGATTCTTTTAGGGAACGCCAATTAAAATGTTTCCTTAGATTGTTAGATGCGGCAGTCAATATGCGAGAGGGAATGTAACTAGAAAAATATTTCAAGGAGTAAGGAGGGCTTTCATATGGCTGTGCAATATAAGAAATTAACAGAAGAGGAGTTAGATACTTTCATAGAAATGAGAATTTGTCAATTACGGGAAGAGGGCGCCAAAGAAGATATGGATTTACGACCGGCTTTAATGGACTATTACAAAAGGCATATGTCGGAGGGGACGTTTGTTTCATGGCTGGCAGTTGATGGGGATAAGATTGTAGGAAAACTTTTTAAAATATGAAAACGGTATTCACGTCGGCTTTACGCAGTGCCAGTTGCGATACGATTACGTGGAAGGAACTAAAATGTCCCCAGTGGGCTACTTAGAGAGGATTCTGGCTTATGATGCAAAAATGATGCAAGTATGGTTTATAATAAGATGCATTCACATACTGCACAGAAAAGAACGGATCATGGGTAAAGGATTAAGATGGAGTGAGAATGCAGTAAAAAAGTGCCGATTGTGTGAATGAGCTCCCCTGTGCTATAATATTCAAAGCACAATCCACTACGAAAGAGAAGCCGGTGACGAAGTCATGAGAAAAGGAATTCTATTTTCATCTGCAATATTATGTACCTGTATGCTGGCGCTGTCTTTGCCTTTTGCTGCCTATGCCCATGGGGCAGGCGGCAATCTCTATGGCAAAGCGGACGCAGGCGATATAAAGGCGCTCTCGGAAGCTTATCGAAGCTACAGACAGCGGTTCTCACAGATCGAAGACTACGGGGAGATTGAGTCCGCAGGCTTTGATATCATAGAAGATCAGATATTTCCCATAGAAACAAAGAGTTTTGGACAGGTGTCCTTTGTCCCGGCGATGGAGAAGGACTATCACAGGCTGGCGTTATTTTTTACCGATGAGGACGGCAGCGTTGTATATAAGACGGACCAGCTGGAGGTCAATAACCGCAATCCCGGGGAAATGGAGCAGCCCCTGCGGGAATTAAAGGCAGTTTCTTTTCAGGAGCTGAACGGGGACGGAAGGATGGATATCATATTGATTACCACCTGCGTGAACGATGAAGGCGATTATGCGGGCAAGCCCTACAAGATCGGCGACGTCCTGTTCCAGAGTGAAAAGGGATTTTACAGGGATTACAGAATCTCCGACAAGATCAACCGCTTCAGTATGAACAAGAGTGTGGAGAGCATTGTTGCCTTTGTCAGGGACGGTTACTCCACGGAATTTCTCTATACGGCAGCCACCAAACAGGAACTTTTGGAGCATGGTTTTGTGATTGAAAAGGAGCAGTGCTATTACAGGCAGTTTGAGAAGCTGGGAAGGCTGGAAGTGGTGCCGGGGACTTATACTATGGCAAACTTTGCCACATTCATGATTTATCTGGTCAATGAGCAGGGATATATCGTGTGGTGCCTGCAGCCCATGGGAGATTTTGATAATCTGTATGCGCTTAAAGGGATCACCTGCCGGGATATCGACGGAGACGGAATGAAAGATATGCTGGTGCTTGCCAAATACAGTTACGAGGGCAGCGGAAACGAGATGATCACAGAGTGCGATTATGCAATTTACTATCAGAGAACGGGCGGTTTTATGGAAGATAAGGACATCAAACTTAAGAACCCGTGCAGTGATGAAGATACGGTGTCCGGGCTTGTGGACCGGGCAAGGGCATATTGGGGGTGGAAGACAAAAGAATGATTAAGATATTGATTGTAGACGATGAAAAAGCGATTTGCGACTTGATTGATTTGAACTTGTCGGCGGCAGGCTATCACTGTACTTCCGTGCAGAATGGGCTGGACGCCATTGATTTGATAGAGGAAGAAGTATTTGATCTGATTTTGCTGGATATCATGCTGCCGGGGGCAGACGGATATGATGTGATCGAGTACATCCGTCCATTAAAGATTCCTGTCATTTTCATTACTGCAAAGCACGAAGTAAAAGACAGAGTGAAGGGACTGAAGCTGGGAGCGGATGATTATCTGGTGAAGCCCTTTGATGTGGTGGAGCTGGTGGCGCGGGTGGAAGCGGTTCTTCGCCGTTATAACAAGACGGATAAGCTTCTTACGGCAGGAAACATCGTGGTAGATGTGGACGCAAGAAGGGTTTTAAAGGATGGGAAGCAGGTGGTCCTTACCAATAAGGAGTTTGGACTGCTGGTGTTGTTCATACAGAATAAAAATGTGGCATTGTTTCGGGAAGCATTATATGAGAAGGTGTGGGGCGACGAATATATCGGAGACAGCCGCACCTTAGATCTTCATGTGCAGCGCCTTAGAAAGAAGCTGGGGTGGGAACAGAATTTAGTGGCAGTGTACAAGGTTGGTTACCGCTTAGAGGTACAGGGATGAAGTTTTCGTTAAAATTATTGCTGTGGACGGTGATCGTCATGGCGGTCGCCCTTGGAATCAGCGGCTTTTATTTTGTCAATTATGTGTTTGAGACCTCCCTTGCCAGGGAGGCGGGGCAGGCGCTGGATGAGAACAGTATTTTATGTTTTGCATTTGAGACGGCTGCCTTAAATGTGCCGGCAAAATACGATGTGCTGCAGGACAGTACGGTGGAGCAGATTGCGGCGAACTTAGAATCCGGCGGACAGAATGCCAGCCGCATGCTGCGCCTGTCTGATGAGGAAAAAAGCCCTTTGTATGCCAGCGACGGTTTTGAGACGGATGATGAGCTTTTGGCACAGACCGATGCCGTCACTAAGACCTACCGTACCATCCTCTTGAACGATCATTATTATATTCAGACCGGAAGCACTGTCAATGCGCTGGACCGGGTGCTGTATCTGGAAACCTTGCGGGATGTCTCGGAGGTCTTCAATGAAAGAGAGCTGGGATTTAAGGTCTACCAGCGGGTGACGATCATCATGCTGTTTTTTGGAACAATTATCATGCATCTGATTTCTTCCTGGCTGACCAAACCAATCCGTCTTTTGACAAAGGCGACGAAGCAGATGGCGGCGGGAGACTATGCTTACCGCGCAAAGCAGATCAGCGATGATGAGCTGGGACGACTGACCCTTGATTTCAATCAGATGGCGGAGGCGCTGGAGGAGAATATCAATAAATTGGAGGATGAGATACAGGCGCGGGAAGACTTCGTGGGCGCTTTTGCACATGAACTGAAAACGCCGCTCACGGCGATCATTGGCTATGCGGATATGCTGCGTTCCAGAAAGCTGGATGAGGAGAAGAGTTTTATGTCCGCCAACTATATTTATACGGAAGGAAAGCGGTTAGAAGCCATGTCTATACGCCTTCTGGATATCATGGTGACCAGACACGGGCAGGTGCAGTTCCAGGAGGCTTCGGCGGAAAGCCTGTTCCTTTATATAAAGGATATGTTTAAGACCAATGAAAGCATGCAGTTTGAATTTCACTACGATAAGGCGACGGTGTGGGCGGAAAGCAATATGATCATAACGGTCTTAATTAACCTTCTTGACAATGCCTGTAAGGCATCTGAGCCGGGAAGCGTTGTAGAAATCGGCGGCAGAAAGGAAGAAGACGGTTACCGATTTACCGTAAGGGATCATGGGATTGGTATCCCAGAGCAGGAACTGCAGAAGATCACCGAGGCATTTTACATGGTGGATAAATCCAGATCCAGAAGCAGGAATGGAGCAGGGCTTGGGCTTTCCTTGTGCACGGAGATCCTATCCCTCCATGGCAGCAGTCTTGAGATAGAAAGTACACTGGGAGAGGGAACGAGTATCAGCTTTGTCCTTCCTGATAGGAGAAAGGAGGAGGCAGCCAATGAAAAAACCGACCATTAAGTATGCTTTCTACACGTTTGCAGTTCTGGTCATGGTTTTATCCATCTGGGGACCGGAACTGCTTGCCAGATACAGGGACCGGACGGTACTCGATAGGATCAACACCCAGACTTCTGAAATAGAAGGAGAGGGTTATCGATATAAACTGGACAGCAGCGAGAAGTTGTATATTCTCTCCCAGGCGTTGAATAGCCAGAGCCCTCCGGAGAGCGAACAGAATGCGCTTACCAGGCTGGAGGATGAAACAAAGGAATATCAGGAGCTGGATGGTACCTATGCTTTCGTGGTCAACCACAGAGGACCTACCGGAAGGGAGATTACGGATGAACAGATTTTCAATACCTGTAACCAGACCATGGAGGCACTTAAGGCGCTGGGAATATTGCCGGAAACGGTGAAAGAGGTAGGCGGAGGGGATTATGATGCGACGCTGTACTCCGCAATCGATGTGCTAGAGCCCAGAAATAACGTTGCAGTCTGGAAAGTGAGTCTTTCCACCAATGTAAAAAATGCAGATAAGAGCAATCATCTCATAGACGCTTATCTGGATGCGGATGACGGGAAGGTGTACGAATTTTATGCCAGAACAGAATGGGAATGGAAAGATATAGACCCTGACGCGCTGATAGAAAAATGGAGCGCATATATGGGACTTTCTAAGCCCCTTCCTTATGAGACAGAAAATCCCCTGCTGGAATCCACACCCTATTACAAAAAGTATGTATTTTCGGGGAGCGGAGAGGAAATAAGCATCGTGACGATTGGATTTTATGAGGGAATCAATGAGTTGTTTTTAAAAATCTCAAAATGATGCAGATTTGATGCAAAAATGATGGTATTATGATGCAAGAATGATGAAAAAATGATGCACCCTGCGTGTATGCTGAATGTAAGCAGTAAAACACGAAAGGGGCATCATTTTTATGTACGGAAGAAAAAACAGGAATTGGAAAAATAAAAGAAAAAGGAATAGAGAGGCAGGATTTTTACAGCCGGTATTGCTTGTGGCACTGACTGTTTTCATATGTACCTATGTGGAAATGGTGGTGTTGGCGGCGCCGGCATCATCGGCTCCTATTTTGGCAGAAGACAAGACGAAAGAGACACTGCAGATGTCCTGGAAACTGGAGGCGGCAGAAAACATGTTGGCAGTGCAGGATTTGATTTGGGACAAGATAAGGCGTGAGGAAGGACCGATGATCGTGGTGGATGCAGGGCATGGAGGCGAAGATTCGGGATGTCTGGGGTTTGGAATCTATGAAAAGGACATTAATCTTCAAATTGCCCTCAGGGTGAAACAGAATCTGGAGGAAAGAGGGTTTCAAGTCTTGATGACCAGGGAGACAGACGAGTTCCTTTCTAAGGAAGAAAGGGCAGAACTGGCAAACAGCTATCAGGCGGATGCTTATGTGAGCATTCATCAAAATACCTACGAGGGCAGTGATAAAAGCGTGAGTGGAATCGAGACCTGGTACGACGGGGCAGATGAAAGCAGAGATAACGCGAGACTCGCAGAGCTGGTCCACCAGCAGACCATCAAGAGCACGGGAGCCAACGAGCGGGTACTGTGGGATATCGCGGATTTGTACGTTACCAATAAGACCTTGATGCCGGCGTGCCTGATCGAGACAGGCTTCCTGACCAATCGAAAGGAATGCAGTCAGCTTTCTTCGGCTGCGTATCAGGAAAAGATTGCAGAGGGAATTGCGGAGGGAATCGAGATGTATTTTTACGCCAAAACAAGTGCGTAATGAATAAAACATCCTTTTTTACCCATAATATGGATAGTATCAGCAAAATATCTGGTGAAAAAGGAGAATGGACGATGGCAGTGGATTTTAAGAACAGTGAGACCAAGGATAATCTGATGCGTGCATTTGCAGGGGAAAGTCAGGCAAGGAACCGCTACACATTTGCGGCTGCCCAGGCAAAGAAAGAAAATTTGCACGTAATTAAGGAAGTGTTTACTTACACAGCAAATCAGGAGAAAGAACACGCGGAAATTTTTTATCATCATTTGAAAGAGTTGGCAGGAGAGACCATTCATGTGGATGGCGGCTATCCGGTGGACCTTACGGATGATGTTGCAAAGCTCCTTCGCATGGCACAGCACAATGAATATGAGGAGCATGATTCTGTTTATAAAGCTTTTGGAGAAAAGGCAAAGGAAGAAGGTTTTCACAAGATTGCCAATTCCTTTTTCCTGATTGCGGAAATCGAAAAGGTGCATGGAGACAGATTTGGAAAGTTTGCGGAGCTTTTAGAGAAGGACAGGCTCTTTAGGCAAGAGCAGAAGACCGGATGGATCTGCTTAAACTGTGGCTATATTTATGAAGGTGAGGAAGCGCCTAAGAAGTGTCCGGTGTGCGATCATGACAGAGGATATTTTATCAGAGTAGAGCAGTCCCCATTTGAAAATAAGTAAAAAAGTTTCTGAATTTATTCTTAATACTGAATCCCGGTAATTGACATCTATGTGCAATGCGGAATATAATGACTCTATTGCAGGTAATTTGATGTACTGAAAATGGGGAAAGTATGAAGAATAAGAAAAGATGGCCCATAGTTTTAGCCTTGTGGTTGATTTTTGGAGTGCTGGTAGCCGGTGTTGCGTACCTGTCCTTTCAAAGTGGCGAAGATGCAAAGCAATTGGGAAAAGATATGATTGAGAAACTCGCACAAATGCAATACGAGTCGTCAGAGATTTCGGAAAATGATATGAATACATTTACGTATATGATAAGACAAAACGGAAGGGTAATAGCTTTTTTGCTGATTGGAATCATTGGAACGATTACGATTCATGCTTCATGCGCAAAATGTAACTGGTTTGCTAAAACCTGCATAACTGCGTTTATCCTGGTGGCAATTGCATATTTAACAGAAAAATTAAAAATTTATATTCCCACCAGGCATTACAGTTATGAAGAAATGATGATCAGCATGGCAGCAGCGGCAGCCGGATTCATTTTTGTGTCAGTAATCACGCTGACAGTGAAGCTGGTAAAAGGTTTCTTCCGTCTGATGACGGCGAGCCATGCTTCATAGATTTTCTGTACACTTTTCTTCACAATATTTGCAGCGGTAGATCTCCTTATCTTCGTCGGACAGCACGAAGATATGGGGAAGACCCTGTTCAATGGAAGTGATGCACCTAGGATTCTTGCAATGGATGACATTTTTGATTTCCTTAGGCAGCAGCAGTTCCTTTTTTGATTCGATTTTTCCGTCCTTGATGACGTTGACGGTTATGTTGTGGTCGATAAATGCCAGAACGTCAAGGTTTAGCATATCGATATCGCATTCTACCTTTAAAATATCTTTTTTGCCCATTTTGCTGCTCTTGGCATTCTTGATGATGGCAACGGTGCAGTCCAGCTTGTCTAACTGAAGATGATGATAAATGGATAGGCTTTTCCCTGCCTTAATATGGTCTAAAACAAATCCTTCCTCAATTTTTCCTACATTAAGCATGTCGTTCCCTCCCTTAATCTACCTGAATATTCAATAATGTTAATATGAGAGCCATTCTCACGTAGACGCCGTATTGCACCTGCTTAAAGTAAGCGGCTCTTGGGTCTTCGTCCACTTCCACAGAAATCTCATTTACTCTGGGAAGGGGGTGGAGCACCAGCATATCGGATTTTGCCAGTTCCATCTTTGCTTTGTCAAGGATATAAAAATCTTTTAATCTTACATAGTCTTCTTCGTTGAAGAAACGTTCCTTTTGGACTCTGGTCATGTACAGCAGATCAAGTTCTGGCATAATCTCCTCTAAGCGGATCACTTCTTCATAAGGGATGTTTTTTTCCTTGAGCATGTCGGTGACATAATCCGGAACCATAAGTTCCTTAGGGGAGATAAAAATAAACTTGATTCCCTCATAGCGGACAAGGGCATTGATCAGGGAGTGGACGGTGCGCCCAAATTTGAGATCGCCGCAAAGACCGATGGTAAAGTGGTCAAGACGCCCTTTCATGGAACGGATGGTCAACAGGTCGGTGAGTGTCTGGGTAGGGTGCTGATGTCCGCCATCGCCTGCATTGATGACCGGGATGGAAGATTTGCTGGCAGCGACCATAGGTGCGCCCTCTTTGGGATGGCGCATGGCGCATATATCGGCAAAGCAGGAGATGACGCGGATGGTGTCAGATACGCTTTCGCCTTTAGCGGCAGAGGAAGAATCTGCGTCGGAAAAACCAAGGACGCTTCCGCCTAAGCTTAGCATGGCAGATTCAAAACTGAGTCTTGTGCGGGTGCTGGGCTCATAAAAACAGGTGGCAAGTTTCTTCCCGGTGCAGGCATGGGCATACTTATCCATGTTTGTTTCGATGTCGTTTGCCAGATCGAACAGCTGGTTCAATTCCCCCACAGAAAAATCCAGGGGATTCATAAGATGTCTCATAGTTTGCTTCTCCTTCCATAAAAAATCGAAGAGAAAATTCTCTTCGATTTAAGTTTCATAAGGGGACGTCTCACGAGGTGCGGCATCCATCGTTTTGAAATGATAATAATTCTTCTACTGGTTTCCGTCTTGGAGCAGCCGGCTCTTCGTCGGGATATCCTACAGGGATAAGCGCTGCCAATTCCCGCTCTTCGGGAACGTTTAATAAAGAAGCAGCCTTTGCTTCGTCAAAGATTCCCATGATAACGGTGCCAAGCCCCTTTTCGTAAGCAGCCAGACAGAATGTCTGTGCGGCAATTCCGGCGTCGAACATCTGCCAGGATGCGCCGCGAGGGGTAGAATAGGAGCCGTCACGTTCAAAGCCGCTTCTTCCTTTAATGTAGGTTACGGCGACTAAGAGAGGAGCCTGTGCAATGATCTCACCGTTCTTGGGATATGCCGGTGTACATTCAGCAGCAATCTTGTTCTTCAAATCTCCCTCAACTGCAATATAGCGGGTGATTTGTGTATGCTTCCAGCTGGGGGCGTAGGAAGCAGTTTCAATGATTTCAGAAAGTAAAGCGTGATCCACAGGCTGATCCTTGAATTTACGGATACTTCTGCGTTCTTTGATACAGTCTTTTGCAGTCATAAGCACACTCCTATCTATTTAGATTTTAATTTTATTGATAACATCATAGCACACGGCAGGTCTTCTTTCAATCAAATAATGAAGGATAATTGGTAATTGGTAATGTGACAGTTCAGCCTGCAAGCGCAGGACAGCAGATTGGAGAATGGACGGCTGGGCACAGAGGGCGGAACAACTTATCTTTTCCAGTCTCTGCGAAAAATCGGCAACGGACAATCCGTGATAGTTCAACTTGCAATATGGGTGGGGATTTAGTATACTACGAAGTAGAAAACAGCAGTGTGAAACCGGAACGCAAGAGAAGATCTTGAAAGGAGCGATGAAGGATGGCGACAGAATTTGTAGAAAGAAAGAGATGGTTGTTTTTTGGACTTCCGTTTACATTTACGAAATATATCATCAAAGAAAATATACTTACCATAGACAGCGGACTATTGAAAAAAGTGGAAAATGACTGTTATATGTACAAGGTGCAGGATGTGGAACTGGTGACTTCTCTTGCAGAGAGAATTTTTGGAACCGGAACGGTGATTTGTTACACAGGAGATACCACTCACCCGAAGTTGCTTTTATCTCATATTAAAAATGCAAAGGTGATTAAAGACTTCATTCTTGAGGCTTCAGAGCAGGCAAGGATGAGACGCCGTACACTCAATACGCTGGATATCGGCGCCGGTGCCGGTGATTTTGAGGTGGATGATATGGAATAAGTACAAGGCGGTATGAGCAGAATCATACCGCTTCCTTGTTGTGGTTTTCTTCATTTGACAGGAGTTTTTCAAGCAAAAGTCCTAAGAAAAACCAATTGGGAAAGTAGTCTAGGCGGATGACCTTTTGAATATGCCATCGGGAGCCTTCGTAATTCCAAGGACATAGCTTCCGATGATTCAGAAAGCGTCCTGTAAGGTATTCACAGGTAAAAATGCACAGGGAGTAAACGCTGCCTCTTATATAGAGAGGCAGATTTTTAAGCCGCTTAAAGACAGGACCAAGCAGGCAGGCGCTGCCGTAGATAGGGAACATCCAAAGGGAGGTCTGTCCCATCAGGCGCAAGTCTCTTTTTTGGAAGGAACTAAGGGCGGTAAAGGTGATTTCAAGGCACCATCCTATGAGCCCGCATTTCAAAAAATTTTTAAAAAATGTTTTCATCATAATATCAGTATGAGAAAAAAGGAATGGAATTATACAGGAAAGAAGTAGTTGATATGGAAAATCAAAAAGATATGACTTATCAGGAGGTCATGGATTATATAGAGGAATTAAAAGTATATGGGAGCGTGCCGGGACTTGATAACATCAAGAATTTGTGCAGTAAGCTCGGCAATCCCCAGCAGGCGCTTTCTTTTGTCCATATTGCAGGGACCAACGGAAAGGGCTCTGTGCTTGCTTTTCTCTCTCAGGTGCTGAAGGAAGCCGGATACCGTACGGGCAGATACATTTCGCCTACGCTGTTTGATTACAGGGAGCGGATTCAGGTCAATAACCGACCAATCAGCAAAAAGGAACTCTGTGCCCAGATGACGAGGCTGAAAGAGATTTGCCAGGAGCTGATAGAGGAGGAAAAGCCTCACCCTACGGCATTTGAAATCGAGACGGCGATGGCGTTTCAATATTTCAAAGAGCAGAAATGCCAGATTGTCGTTCTTGAGACGGGACTTGGAGGACTTTTGGACGCCACTAATATTGTCACGAATACGCTGGCAGCGGTATTTACATCGATCAGTATGGATCACATGGGCGTTTTGGGAGGAACACTGCAGGAGATTGCGGAGAATAAGGCGGGAATCATGAAACCCGGTGCAACGGCAGTGGCGCTTAAGAAAGACATGGAGGTAAATACGGTTTTACAAAAAAAAGCTTATCTTCTAGGGATTCCTTTTATCACAGCAGACCCTGACCACGCGTCGGGAATAAAGAGGAGCTTGACCAAACAGATCTTTTCCTATAAAGAATACAAAAATCTCACCATTTCCCTTGTGGGCGCCTATCAGATTGAAAATGCGCTTCTTGCGGCACAGACCATAAGCGTGCTGAAGGAAAAGGGATTCCAGATACCGGATCAGGCGGTCTATAAAGGATTTGAACACACCCTCTGGCAGGGGCGGTTTCAGGTTCTGGCAAAAAGACCCTACTTCATTGCCGACGGCGCGCATAACCGGGACGGTGCGAAGCGGCTTGCGGAAACCATTCGTTTGTATTTTACAAACAGGAAGATTATCTATATAATAGGAATGTTGAGGGATAAAGAGCAGGACGAGATTTTAAAGGAAACCGCCTTCCTGGCGTCTCAGATTCTGACGGTGCCGACCAAAGGAGAGCGGGGGCTTTCCGCCTATGATCTGGCGTGTAAGGCGAAGGAATATCACGAGCATGTGACGGCGTCGGACAGTGTGGAGGAGGCTGTGGAGATGGCGTATCTGCTGGCAGATAAGGATACGGTCATCATCGCCTTTGGCTCTTTATCTTATCTGGGCGTACTGATTCAAATGGTGGAAAAAATAAATACCGAAAAGAGCAGAAATGATATCGGGAGAGATTCGCATGGTAAACAAAGAGAAAGTTGAGGAGGCAATCAGGCTCCTTTTAGAAGGCATTGGAGAGGATTTACACAGAGAAGGACTGAAAGACACACCGGCAAGGGTGGCAAGGATGTACGAGGAGATTCTAAGCGGCATGGAGGATTCCCCCAAGGAGCATCTGTCTAAAACCTTTACCGCAGAAAATAATGAGATGGTCATAGAAAAGGACATCCTTTTCTATTCTACCTGTGAGCATCATTTGATGCCCTTTTACGGAAAGGCACATATTGCCTATGTACCTGACGGTAAGGTAGTGGGAATCAGTAAGCTTGCCCGCACTGTGGAGACTTATGCAAAAAGGCTGCAGATCCAGGAAAAGATGACGGCACAGATCGCGGATGCAATTATGGAAAATCTAAGACCAAAGGGCGTGATCGTGCTGATAGAGGCAGAGCATATGTGCATGACCATGCGGGGGGTCAAAAAGCCGGGAAGCCAGACTGTGACCATGGTTTCCAAAGGAATCTTTGAAAAGGATGCGAGACTGAAAAAGACGTTTCTTGATTTGGTGAGGTAAGGCGGAAGATAGATGGAGCGTGTAAACAGGATTTTAACAAGCAGTTTGTATCAGGAATACCTTAGAAAAAATAATCTGGCAGAGGCTTCACGGCGCTTCTGCCATCATAATATGGGGCACTTTTTGGATGTGGCGCGTATCGCCAGCATATTAAATGAGAAGGAGGACTACGGGCAGGAGCAGGAAATCATTTATGCGGCGGCGCTTTTGCACGACATTGGAAGGTGGCGTCAGTATGAGGATGGGACACCCCATGAGAAGGCAAGCGCTGATTTAGCGCCGGCAGTCCTTGAGGAAAGCGGTTTTAATGATGTGGACAGAGACAGGATTCTTACAGCAATCATAAACCACAGAGATGCTGCAGTGAAAGGAGAAAAGTCTTTATCGGGACTTTTGTACAGGGCAGACAAATCCAGCCGCCCCTGCTTTGCCTGTGAAATGGAAAAGGATTGTGACTGGAAAAAGGAAAAAAAGAATTTAAAGCTATTGATTTGAACATGCAGGGAGCTTACGGCGGAAAGAGAAGGGGTAAATAAAGTGAACATTGGCGGACGTGAATTTGACTTAAAAAATCATACTTATATTATGGGAATCTTAAATGTAACGCCAGATTCCTTTTCCGACGGTGGGAAATACAGCCGTCTTGACGAAGCCCTGTTTCATGTGGAGGAGATGCTTGGAGAGGGGATGGATCTGCTTGATATAGGCGGAGAATCTACCAGACCGGGGCATACGTTTGTACCGGCGCAGGAGGAGACAGAGCGAGTCGTGCCGATAATCGAAGCGGTAAAGCGGCGGTTTGATGTGCCTGTTTCGCTGGATACCTATAAGGCAGAGGTTGCCAGTGAAGGGCTTAAAGCAGGGGTGGATATGATCAATGATATCTGGGGGTTGAAATACGATCCGGACATGGCATGCACCATTGCAAAGGCAGGCGTTCCCTGTGTGCTGATGCATAATCGGAAAGAAACGGATTACCATCAATTTGTGGAAGATGTGGTTGCAGATTTGCGTGAGACGGTCCGAATTGCCAAGAGCAGCGGAATTAAGGATGAGCAGATTGTCCTAGACCCGGGAATCGGCTTTGGCAAAACCTACGGGCAGAATCTTGAGATGCTTTATTCTCTTGAACGGCTGCTGGAACTTGAATACCCTGTATTGCTTGGCGCCAGCCGTAAATCCGTGGTTGGGCTTACCCTTGACCTTCCAGCAGATCAGCGGATGGAAGGGACGCTGGTCACCACCGTCTTTGGCGTGATGAAAGGGTGTTCTTTTGTGCGGGTGCATGATATTAAGGAACATGTGCGCGCGGTGAAAATGACAGAGGCGATTCTTTTATCAGGCGGCGCACTGCCGAGAGGAAGATTTTGTTAACAGGAGGGACTTATGGATCAAATTAGGATAGAAAATCTGGAGGTTTATGCCCACCACGGTGTTTTCCCCCAGGAGACACAAAAGGGGCAGATTTTTGTGATCAATGCCGTCTTACATACGGAATTAAAAAAAGCAGGCATGGGGGATGATCTGGCGTTGTCCACCAACTACGGGGAGGTCTGCCTTTTTATCGATGATTACTTGAGAGAACATACATTTCTTCTGATAGAAGCGGCAGCAGAGCATCTGGCGAAGGAACTGCTGTTACGATTTCCTTTGATCGAATGTCTGGCACTTGAAATCAAAAAGCCTCATGCGCCCATCAACCTGCCTTTTTCCAGCGTGTCCGTGCACATAGAGAGAGGATGGAAGCGCGCTTATTTGGGAATCGGTTCCAATTTAGGGGATAAGCAGGGCTATATCCAAAAAGGGATAGAGGGTCTTAAGGAAAACCCTATGATTCGCGGGGTGAAGTGCTCAAAGATACTTACAACGTCTCCCTATGGCGGCGTGGAGCAGGACGATTTCCTAAATGCTGTCATTGAGCTAAAGACATTGTTGACACCCTATGAACTTTTAGACTTTTTACATAAGCTGGAGGCAGAAGCGGGAAGAGAGCGGAAGATCCACTGGGGACCTAGGACGCTGGATCTGGATATTTTATTTTATCAGGATTTCCTGTCAAATGATCCGACGCTTACCGTGCCCCATCCGGATATGCAAAACCGGAAGTTTGTATTAGAACCGCTCGATGAGCTCTGTCCGTGGCAATACAATCCGGTTACAGGGAAAAATGTTAGACAGATGTATTTGGAGCTGAACCGCAGTGGAAAAATAGGTGAAGTGCAGGAGGAAGTGCAGTGAGCAAGAAAGCAAAACGTTTTGCAGGCAGCTGTGAACAATGCAATAATTTTGTTTATGATGAGGATTACGAGTGCTATACCTGTGAGGTGAATTTGGATGAAGATGAGATGGCTAAATTTTTGGCGGATTCCTATAAAGATTGTCCTTATTACCAGCCGGCAGATGAGTATCTGATTGTGAAAAAGCAGATGTAATTTCTTTCTCCATAAAAATAGCCTTATCAACTAAACGATAAGGCTAAAATTATCATGTTCGGTTAAACTTTTACAATTACGGGGTGGATGCATCACTGGCTTCGAGGGCAGCCGAAAATGGGGTGACATTAATCGCACCGTTTACAGGCGTATGGTAAACAGGAATATTTTGTCCGAATGCGTTGAAGTATGCATAGTTGGAGGTTAAGTGAATCTGTTCATAATTGCCCTCTGCAACGATTTCAGGATTGCTTCCGTCTAATTCCATACGTTTTAGCGCAGGTTCTGTGGTGGAGTTTTTCTGGTAATAGATATAGTGGTCGCCTACATTAAAGGTATCAACGCGGTCATTTGTCAATATTTCTACTGTGTGATCGGAAAGGGAATAACGGCACAGGCAGTAGTCGGAAGAGATGTCCATGTAATAAATATAGCCTGCATGATAAACAGGAAAGCATAGATTCCCTTCAAAAATGGTAGAGATAACGTCTGTTCTGGTGTCAAGGGCATAGAGATAATGATCTTTGCCGGTACCGCTAAAGTAGATTGTGCCGTTGTCACATGCCGCAGGAGAGATGATATCCTTGGACACAAGGGTATTTTCGGACTTATCCGTTCTAACTTTGTACAGCTGGGTGAAATCGGTGTTATTATAACGCTGATAATAAATATAGTCGCCGGCAAGCTGCATGGTGACGGCGGCGTTGCGGTCAAGACATTCTGCGTGGGAGCCGTCTGTTCTGGCTCGATAGACGCCGTAAGTACGCACCACATACCCCATACCGGTACCGCCTCCCTGCTGGCTGTCCATATAATAATAAATAAAATCGCCTCCCGTATTGATTGCGCTGGTCTGCGCTTCGTTCAGCTTCTGTAAATCTGTCTCATCTGCATTCATGGAATAAAGGCATCCATTGTCATAAGCATTGGCAAAGAAGACCTTTCCATTGCTTTCGGCAAAAAGACCGCCGTTATTCAAATTCCCAGCGGTATTCCCTGTAACAGAAATGTCATTAGAAGGTATCTTCTCAGAAAGGGAAGAAAGAACAGTGAAACCTACTAACACGAATAAAATAATAGCTGCAAAAAGCAGCACTTTCCAATTTTTTTTCATAAGAGCAATTCCTTTCCATCAAAAAAATATAAACCTATTTTATTATAATAAGGCGCAAATCTTTCCGCAACAGATATTTTTGGACTGCACACAAAATATTCCCCAGGTCTTGAATCCGGTTTTTATTTATAATAAAATAGTAGCAATACAATATATCTAAGAGTGGAAGGACATACCGATGAAAATGGATTTAACAGACCTGCGGGGGCAGCTGGATGAGATCGACGCTCAGATTGTGGCGTTGTATGAGAAGCGCATGGA
Source organism: Lachnospiraceae bacterium (assembly GCA_011959285.1). Classification (GTDB taxonomy): domain Bacteria; phylum Bacillota; class Clostridia; order Lachnospirales; family Lachnospiraceae; genus Suilimivivens. The sequence continues at coordinate 32,152 of BLLW01000032.1, forward strand.
CATATGCGGTCAGGTAGCGGAGTATAAAATAGAAAACGGCAAAAAAGTATTTGATAAGGCGCGGGAAGAAGAAAAGCTCCGCAAGGTAAAATCCCTCACCCACAATGAATTTAACAGTCACGGAATCGAAGAATTGTTTGAGCAGATCATGTCGATTAGCCGTAAGCTGCAGTACCGTCTTTTGACGGAACATGGCAGTACGGGAAGACTTCCTTTTATCGGGGTGGACCATCTGGATGTGGGGAAGGCAAGAGTGGTGTTTCAGGGAGCAGAGGGGGCTTATTCCCAAGCAGCGATGATGCAGTACTTTGGGGATAAGGTGAACAGCTTTCATGTGGATACCTTTAGAGATGCGATGATTGCCATCGATGAAGGAAGCGCTGATTTTGCCGTGCTTCCCATAGAAAATTCTACGGCGGGAATCGTCAGTGAAATCTATGATCTTTTAGTGGAATTTGAGAATTATATTGTGGGAGAACAGATCATAAAGATCGAGCACTGCCTTATGGCGGTGCCTGGAACGAACATAGAAGATATCAAAACGGTCTATTCTCATCCCCAGTCGCTGATGCAGTCGGCGCGGTTCTTAAAAGACTATAGCTGGCAGCAGATCAGCATGCAGAACAATGCTTTTGCCGCCCGCAAAGTGGCACAGGATGGGGACAGAGATCAGGCGGCGATTGCAAGCGCTTATGCGGCACAGCTTTATGGGCTTGATGTGCTGGTCCGGGGCGTAAATCAGTCCAGCACCAATTCCACCCGTTTTATCATTGTGACCAATCAAAAGATTTTCCTTGAAAAGGCAGGGAAGGTGAGCATCTGTTTCGAGGTGCCCCACGAGAGCGGTTCTTTGTATCACATGCTTTCGCATTTCATTTATAACAACCTGAATATGAACAGGATTGAGAGCAGACCCATCGAGGGGAGAAACTGGGAATACCGCTTTTTCATTGATTTTGACGGAAATCTGGCTGACAGCTCTGTGAAGAATGCGCTGCGGGGACTGCGGGAAGAGGCAAGAAACATGAAGATTTTGGGGAATTACTGATAAACGGAAGAGGTTGGGATGGAGAAGCGATGAGGGAACAGGAATTAATCGTATATAAAGATTTTCAAAAAGATGAGGGCAGGATTCTCTGTGACATGGTCTGGCTCATGGAGCACTTTAAGGATACTTACTATAACAGGGAAGATATGGCGGGGCTTTTGTATGAGTGTATTCACCGGCTCCTTGAGATGGCGGGAAATCATGGATTCTATGGCAATCTGTGGCACTGCTATCTGTCCAATCTTCTGGTGAATAATGAGAACAGCTATAGCAGGGCATGTGAGATTCGGGGAAACGTGGAGGGAACCATCAACCGGGCAGTGCTTCATGATATTGTTATCTTTAAAGAGTTTTTTGATTATGATTTTACGGAAATGGCAGGAACCCTTGGTGTGGAAGGCGTTGACCTGATTACGGATTATGTGTGCAGTGACAGTGAGAGCAAAGTATATAACAGCCGAATCAGGGAAAGAATCTGTTCCCTGGCGGTTAAGTTCACTAAGGATCATACGCCGGATGAGATGAAGGATACGCTTACCGAGTTTTATAAGGACTATGGCGTAGGGAAATTCGGACTGCACAAGGCGTTTCGGGTGGCACATGAGGGGGACGGTGTGCACATCGTTCCGATTCAGAACATTGCCCATGTATATCTGGACGACTTGGTGGGATATGAGATTCCCAAGCAGAAGCTGATAGAAAACACGGAAGCCTTCGTGGAGGGGAGAAAGGCAAACAATTGTCTCCTTTTTGGTGATGCGGGGACAGGCAAGTCTTCCAGTATCAAAGGGATTGCCAATGCGTATTATGACAAGGGACTCCGCATCATAGAAGTGTATAAGCATCAATTTCAGGATTTGAATGAGGTAATCACCCAGATTAAGAACAGGAATTACAAGTTCATTATTTACATGGATGATTTAAGTTTTGAGGATTTTGAAATTGAATATAAATATTTAAAGGCAGTGATAGAAGGCGGGCTGGAAAAAAAGCCTAAAAATGTGCTGATTTATGCAACCTCCAACAGACGCCACCTGGTTCGTGAAAAGTTTTCGGATAAAGAAGATAGAAGAGACGACTTACACGCGGGGGACACCGTCCAGGAGAAACTCTCTTTGGTTTCCCGGTTTGGCGTTACCATCTTTTTTGCGGCGCCGGATAAAAAAGAGTTCCAGAATATCGTAAAGGTATTGGCAGAGCGTTATCATGTGACCATGCCGGAAGAAGAGCTCTTGCTGGAGGCAAATAAATGGGAGCTTGCCCACGGCGGACTTTCGGGAAGGTGTGCGCAGCAATTTATCGATTATTTACTTGGAAAGAGGGGAAATTTATGTCAGTAAAAACATTTGCGGCGATTGATGTGGGCTCTTATGAATTATCGATGAAAATCTTCGAGGTGTCGAAGGCAAGGGGGATGCGTGAAATCGACCATATCAGGCACAGCATCGATATGGGAACGGAAACCTATGGCATGGGCAAACTTTCCCATGACAGAGTGGAAGAGCTTTGCCGTGTGCTCAAGGAATATTCTGAGATTATGAAAGCGTATCAGGTAGCGGACTACAAAGCCTATGGAACCAGTGCCATAAGGGAATCCAAAAACAGGGCGATCCTGTTAGACCAGATCGAACAGCGGACCGGCATACGGATCGATGTGCTGAGTAATTCGGAACAGCGTTTTCTGGATTACAAATCCATTGCCTTTCAGGGGGAAGGATTTCAGAAGATCATCGAAAACGGAACGGCGATTTTGGATATTGGAGGAGGAAGCATTCAGATTTCCCTGTTTGACAACGATACGCTGGTGTCCACGCAGAATATGAAGCTGGGGGTTTTAAGACTGCAGGAACGTCTGCATCATTTAGATGCCAGCATCAGCCATTATGAAATGCTGATTGGAGAGCTGGTAGAATCCCAGATTACAGTTTACAAAAAGCTTTATCTGAAGGATCGGGAGATTAAGAATATTATTGTTGTGGATGACTATATTTCCGCTATTGTAAAGCGGAGGGAGAATGGCAGCGCCATAAGAGGATTTGCAGATAAAAAGACGCTGGATCAATTTACCCAGAACTGCTGGAGCAAGAGCCTTTCAGAGCTGGCGCGGTTATTTGACATGCCGGAAGAGAATATGCCGCTTCTATTGATTTCCATGGTGCTTTTACGGAATATCATGAACAGTATGGGGGCGGAGCAGATTTGGGCGCCGGGCGTGACTTTGTGTGACGGTATCGCATATGAGTATGCGGAAAAGAATAAAATCATAGCATCGGCACATGATTTTGAGAAAGATATCATTGCCTGCGCCCAGAACATCAGTAAACGATACAGGGGCAGCAAGAAGCGGAGCGAGACATTGGAAGGAATTGCTCTTACCATTTTTGACAGTACAAAGAAGATTCATGGTCTTTGCAAAAGAGAACGGCTCCTTTTGCAGATTTCCACCATCCTTCATGACTGTGGGAAATACATCAGTTTAGTCAATTTAGGAGAATGCTCCTACAGCATCATTATGGCAACGGAGATTATCGGTCTGTCCCATTTAGAGAGGGAAATCGTTGCCAATGTGGTGAAATATAATCATCTGGAGTTTGATTATTACGAGATCAGGGGAAGCTTTAGCTCCCTTGACAATGATGCATACTTAAAGATTGCCAAGCTGACGGCAATCTTACGTCTCGCCAATGGGCTTGACAGAAGTCATAAGCAGAAATTCGGTAATATTAAAATTTCTTTAAAGGAAGACGAGCTGGCAATTACGGTGGACACAACTGAAGATATCACGCTGGAGAAGGGACTTTTCGGTGCTAGGGCGGATTTCTTTAGAGAAGTGTATAACATAAGACCCGTAATCAAAAGAAAACGTATGTAGGAAATATTTAGAAACAAAACGAGGAGGATTCGCATAATGAGTAAATCCAGATATGATGACCCAGAGTTTTATTGCAACAGGGAACTGAGCTGGATCTTGTTTGATAAAAGAGTGTTGAGTGAGGCAAGAGATAAAAGTAATCCTTTGTTTGAGCGGCTGAAATTTTTAAGTATTACAGCCTCCAATTTGGATGAATTTTTTATGGTCAGGGTGGCATCCCTAAAAGATATGGTCAATGCTGATTATACAAAGCCGGATATTGCCGGAATGACTCCAACGGAGCAGCTTGAAATGCTCAATCAGGAGACCCATGAACTTGTATCTCAGCAGTATTACACATATAATAGGGCAATCATCCCCCAGCTGTCAGTCAATGGGTTAAAGGTTATAGGGCGTCATGAAGACCTGTCAAATGAAGAAGCAGCATTTGTGGATCACTATTATGAAGAAAATGTGTATCCTGTATTGACACCTATGGCGGTGGATTCTTCACGTCCATTTCCATTGATTCGGAATAAAACGCTTAATATAGGCGCGCTTGTAAAAAAGAAGGAAGGCGATGGCAGTCTGGAATTTGCCACTGTGCAGGTGCCTAGTGTGCTTTCAAGGATTGTGCAGATTCCCTCTGCTATTGATCAGGAGACGACGGTGATTTTGCTTGAAGAAATCATAGAAAGAAATATACACAAACTCTTTCTCAACTATGATATTGTCTGCTCCTATCCTTTCCGCATTATGCGGAATGCGGATCTTTCCATAGAGGAGGATGAGGCGGAAGACCTGCTTCAGGAAATTGAAAGGCAGCTGAAAAAAAGACAGTGGGGGCAGGTAATCCGTCTTGAGGTGGAGGAAGGAATAGACGACCGGCTTCTTGATATCATAGAAAAAGAACTGCATGTAGCGAATGAGGATATCTATAGGATAGATGGACCGCTGGATCTAACTTTTTTAATGAAAATGTATGGGCTTCCCGGTTTCGATCATTTGAAGGAAAAAACATATGCAGGTCCCCAGCCAGTGGTGGATTTTCCAGCAGAATACGATATTTTTGAGGTTATCAGGCAAAAGGACAGGATGTTATTCCATCCCTATGAGTCTTTTGCACCTGTGGTTGAATTTATTCGGCAGGCAGCGAAAGATACAGATGTGCTTGCCATCAAGCAGACGCTCTATCGGGTCAGCGGCAATTCTCCCATTATTGCAGCCCTTGCTCAGGCAGCAGAAAACGGAAAGCAGGTTTCTGTGCTGGTAGAATTGAAGGCAAGGTTTGACGAGGAAAATAATATTGTGTGGGCAAAGATGTTGGAAAAGGCAGGATGCCACGTAATTTATGGACTGGTGGGATTAAAGACGCACAGCAAGATTACCCTGGTGGTGAGAAGGGAAGAGGACGGAATCAGGCGGTATGTGCATCTCGGAACAGGAAATTATAATGACGCAACGGCAAAACTTTATACGGATATAGGACTCTTTACCTGCTCGCCGTCTATTGGAGAGGATGCAACAGCAGTATTTAATATGCTTTCCGGTTATTCAGAGCCTCTTGGATGGAATAAGTTATCCTTAGCGCCGCTTTGGCTGAAAGACAGGTTTTTATTTCTGATTGGAAGGGAAAAAGAAAATGCCCTTGCGGGAAAAGGCAGTCACATCATTGCCAAGATGAATAGTCTGTGTGATAAGGATGTAATAGAGGCCCTTTATGAAGCAGCAGCGGCAGGGGTGAAGATCGAGTTGATCGTGAGGGGAATCTGCTGTCTGAAGACGGGACTTTCGGGAATTGGAGATAGAATCAGCGTCCGTTCTATCGTGGGGAATTTTTTAGAGCACAGCCGTATCTTTTACTTTGAAAATGACGGTAAACCGGAATATTATTGTGCAAGCGCCGACTGGATGCCTAGAAATTTGGAGCGGCGAGTGGAAATTATGTTCCCGGTAGACCAGCCCCAGCTGCAGAAAAGACTGATGACCATATTGAATATGCAGCTTCGGGATACGGTAAAGGCGCATATATTGATGGCGGACGGTACTTACGAAAAAGTTGATAAGAGAGGAAAGGGATCGTTTAATTCACAGCTGGAATTTTGCCATATGGCAGTGGAAGCGGTAAGGATGCAGAAGCATCAGGTGAACAACAGAGTATTTATCCCGGAGATGCACCATGAATAAAATCATACTTGCTTCCGCCTCACCGAGGCGGCGGGAGCTGCTTGAACAGATTGGAATGACATTTGAAGTCATTCCAAGCAATATAGAAGAAAGGACAAAAAGCCATATTCCCTGTGAGATGGTCATGGAACTTTCTTGCATGAAAGCTATGGATATTTTTGAAAAACTGCCCTCAGAAAAGCGTGAGTCTGCAATTGTGGTGGGGGCAGATACTGTGGTAGCCTTAGATGAACGCATTATGGGAAAACCCTCTGATGAAAAAGAGGCACAGGAAATGCTGTCTCTTTTGCAGGGAAAGACGCATCAGGTCTATACAGGGGTAACGATGGTCTGGCAGAAAAATGGACAGCCGCCGTTAAAACGCACATTTTACGAAAAGACGGATGTAAGCATGTATCCTATGAGCCGAGAGGAGATTCGACGTTATGTTGAGACAGGTGAGCCCATGGATAAAGCCGGTGCATATGCTATACAGGGGAAATGTGCCGCATTCATAAGGGAAATCTGTGGAGACTTTTATAATGTGGTCGGACTTCCTGTAGGAAGGCTTTGTCAGGAAATAAAAAATAAATGATAAGGATTATAAGTCATGATTAGACTGATTGTATCAGATATAGACGGAACGCTGATTCAGGATTCTACGCCGGATTTGTATCCGGAAATGGTGGAAACGATTAAAAAATTAAAGGATAAGGGCATCTTGTTTTGCGCCGCCAGTGGGAGGCAGTATGCAAGCATTAAAAATGTTTTCCGTGATGTATCAGAAGACATTGCATATATTGCGGAAAACGGAGCACATATCCGTTACAAGCATGAAAATATTTCTGTAACGCCCATGAGGAAGGAGCATATAGAGGGGATTATGAAAATGCTGCGTCCCTATTATGGGGAGTGCGAGGTGTATGTTTCTACGCCGATGGGAGGTTTGATTGAAAGTAAGAATAAGGATTTTATCGATTTAATTACTAACGGATATCATAACTCCTTTAGATGGGTTGAAGACGTGCTTGTGGAGAAAGAAGAAATTATTAAAATCGCCGTTTACCGTAAAGAGAGCGTCCGCCATTTAGGGGAAAGCATTTTTATACCGTCATGGGAAAAGCAGGTTAAAGCGTGTATGGCGGGGGACGAATGGGTAGATTTTATGGATTTGTCGGTGGATAAGGGCAATGGGCTCAAATTACTGGCAAAATATCTTGGAATCAAGAAAGAAGAGATTATGGCTTTTGGCGATAATGATAATGACATAGGTATGATGTTGACGGCAGGAGAAAGTTATGCTGTAGATACGGCAACGCAGGCTGTAAAGGAAGCAGCAGGGAAGATTTGTCCCGGATGGAGAGAAAAGGGTGTTTATCAAATGATAAATGCAAAAATTTTTTCATAGGTATTGACTTAATGTGAGTCGATACAGCATAATAATATTACCAATTAGATTTTGTCAAAGGAGAATGGGGTATGCATGAATTTGATGATGCGGTATTGCAGTGCTTTTTAGACAATCAGGGGCAATTGTTCCCGGAGGAAGATGTGGCTTCCAATCTGGAGGAAGCAGAGTCATTTTTGGAAGAATGCCTTGCTGTGGTAGTGAATTCGGTTGAGGAGGTTTGGGAATTTTTTGAAGAGGAAGGCGTTGATGTAGACGGTGCCAGAGGTGAAGAAATTCTTGAAGCCGATGAAGTTTTTGACATTGGAGACGGAAGATATCTGATTGTCGAGGGATAGCGCTGAAGGGTTAATTGAATCATGAAGGAAATTACTTACGAAAAGCCTTCAAAACAGTAATTATGTTACTGTTTTGAAGGCTTTTCTATTTCTATAAGCTGGCGCGCAATCATAGTAGCATTTTTCATAGAATTTCCAGATTTACGAAAAGAAACAAAAAAGTAAAAAATACGTAACTTATGTAGCAAAAATCACTATATGAACTATATTACAACTTTGGAAAAGAGTCAAGTGTGTATTTAAAATTACAGCTTTGAAAGGTAAATTCTTTTATAGCCTGCCCGGGCACCTCAAATTTTT
>BLLW01000033.1 GCA_011959285.1 Lachnospiraceae bacterium
AATTGCTGCTGAACACGAAAAGAAGCTTTCCATGGAATGGTCTTCCGGGTGGTACGTATATTCCCTGTTCGGCAATACCGGACTTACAGTCGGGTTAAACGACGACGGAATTACAAATTACTGTACCTGGAACAGCACTGAAGGAAACATTAAGGGACGGGACGTAGCACAGGCTATGATGAATATCGGGGCACATCCCGGTTTTATCAGCACCGACGATGCAGGATTTCTCGCAGGTGTACAAAACGGCACAATTATTGCCGGCGTCAACGGCGTATGGAATGCAGTTGCCATAGAAGAAGTCTGGGGAAACAATTTCGGCGCCGCAAAGCTGCCCTGTTACACCTGTGCGGGTAAACAGGTTCAAATGGCTTCTTTTTCCGGCTATAAACTGATTGGGGTAAACGCTTACTCAAAGCATAGAGAATGGGCTGTAAAGCTTGCCGAGTGGATCACAAACGAAGAAAACCAGGAACTTCGTTTTCAGATGCGCGGTCAGGGACCATCCAACATCAATGCTGCCGCCTCAAAAGAAGTGCAGGATTCTCCTGCCATTTCCGCCCTGTTAGCGCAGTCAGAGTTTTCCTGCCTGCAGCGCATTGGGGGCAATTTCTGGGATCCAGTCACAACATTCACTGCTAATATTCTGGCTGGAAATCCCTCTGGTGAAAGCATCCAGCAGCAGCTGGACACCATGGTTGAAGATATTATTGCCCCATAACATTTAAACTTACTTATATTCAAAGGAGTATCAGTCACAATGAAAAGTATCAGCTTAAAGCATCGTTTAATCATACCGATTGCCCTTCTGGGCATTGTGGCGCTTTTATCAAATGTTCTTTCTATTGTCAATATTCAAAACGTAAATGCAAGCGCCGCTATGATTGCTGACAATTATATGGATGGCAACAGCCGGCTGGCTGAAATCTGCCAGTCCTCCATGAACATACATCAGATGGCCTTAAGCCATATCGTTGCCACCGATTACAACACCATGATTACCTTGGTTCAGCAAATCAAGGAAGAAGAAGCTGCTCTGGATGATATGCTTACAGAATATGCGCATTATATCATCCCCGCCGATCAGGCGCAATATGATGCGCTTCTTTCAAATTATGCTTCTTTCAAACATGCACTTGTCCATCTTGTTTGTGCCAGCGCAAGCCACAAAACCCAGGATGCTTACCTGCTTGCAAACGGCGAGGTGGCTTCTTATGCCAGTGCCATAAAAGCAGATATCGATGCTTTGAATGCATCAATCAGCAAGCAGACTGCCAAAGCAAGAGAACACCTCTTTGCTGTATACTATATATCCCTGATTGTAGGCATCACTGCTGCTATTGCCTGCATCTTTCTCGTCTTTGCAGATTTGAAACTCATTACAAATTATGTAGTAACCCCTATCAAAAGCATCTTAAAAACAATCCAGGTAAGTTCAGGACGCATCAACAATATGACCGGCGAAGTTTTAGAAAAAACACAGACATCCAAAAAAAGTGCGGCAGGGTTATCCACACTTTCCGGACAACTATCATCAACCATTCAACAGGTTGCCGGAAATATCGCCCTTATCAACGACAATGCAGAAAGCGTAAAGATGGATGTACATAATATAGCTGAAGAATGCACAGCCATCACTGCTTATACCGTTCAAATGAATGCCCGCGCAGCTGCCATGCAGCAATCCGCTCAAACCAGTGCAGAAACCGCAGAGACTAAGGCAGAAGAAATTCTCCACTCCTTAAATGATGCCATTGAAAAAAGCAAAAGTGTGGACCAGATCAAAACTCTGACCAGTGATATCCTCGCCATCTCCCAGCAGACCCGGCTGATTGCCCTGAACGCTTCTGTAGAAGCCGTAAATGCAGGATCTGCCGGCAAAGGCTTTTCCATGGTTGCCCGGGAAGTACGCGATCTTGCAAATTCAAGCCAGGAGACAGCAGGACGAATTCAGGAAATCAACGACGTGGTCACCACCGCCGTACATAATCTTTCCCAAAATGCACAGCACCTAATCGACTATATGAGTCAGTCCGTACTTACAGAATTTCAATCTTTTGTAAAATCTGGAAGCCAGTACAAGGAAGATGCCGCCTATATCCGCCGGACTATGGATGAATTTCACAAGCAGACAGAGCATCTAAAAAATTCCATGTCAGAAATTGCAGACTCGATCGGCACCATTACAAAAGCGATCGATGAAGGCGCCAGCGGAATCGCAGGTGTGGCAAACAATACCCAAAATCTTGCTCATGATATGGAAGATATCACCAAGCGCATGGGAACCAATTTAGAAGTTATCAAAGAGCTGGAAAAAGAAACAGTTGTTTTTGATAATTTATAAAAAAATAATCAAGGATGCTTATGAAATTTCTTGTAAGCCGAAAACTTGCTACACATATCAGTATTATTACAACCACAATTACTTTTGCAGGCATGCTGCTGCTTTGGCTCATCGTGTCCAACCGCGTTGCCTCTATGGGCAAGAATAACATTACCAGCCAAATGATCTCCTTGCGAATCCAGATGATTCCGCTCTTTTGCGGCAGGAGCAGCAATATACGGAAGATTTTGCCACAGTCAAGGGAATCTTTGAAGCTTGTACATAGCCACCCCATCCACTTATATTTTGCCACATACTTCTCAGGGTGCGATTGGAATGCAGTCTATCAAGGTTCAGATGGATGAAATCGCACTTGCCAGCAGCCAGCAGTCAGAAGCGCCTCCATTTCCACCGAATTGTCTAATCGGGCCAGAACTCCGAACCATCTGATCAGCCAGTTCCGAATAAATTAAGATAAAATTTTAAGGTGCAGCCTCATCTCGGGACTGCACCTTTATCGTAAATTAGAAATCCAATATCATATATTATTCTGCCGTGTTCACAAATATCACACTGGAATCCCCATTTTTAGCTTGTTCCATCACAGCTACGGCAAGTTTCTGGAAAGAGCCATAGGATGAGGTGGCACCGCTCAAAGCATCGATACCGCCCTCTCCTTGTCCTTCCAAAAGCTGTCCAGCATAATAACGGGTATACTGGTTAGGATAAGCGCCTGATGAATTAAGCATCGTCTGCATATAGGCATTATCCCAACTCTTTATGAACCCACTGGCATTCTCCGCATTATACTCCACAGAAACGATGTTCCCTCCTTTGACCATAATCGTAATATATTCCTTCCAGCCGTGGCTAAACTCTTCTGCCTGGGCTGTATAATACCCATCTTGAAGCCCTGTCTTTTCACCACAGGCCATTAAGCTTCCCGCCAGCCATAGGACCAGAACAATGCTCATTATCCGTTTCATCTGTTCCTCTCCTCCTTTACAACAAATCTCTTCACCTGGGCACGAAGAACCTCCGCTTCCCTTGCCAACAGTCCGCTGGACTGCTCTGTATCGATGGCGCTTTGTAAATTTTTCTCCGCAATAGCAGAAATCGTCTCAATCCTCTCCTCCATGACAGTCAGCGCAGTCTCCTGCCCTTGAACAGCCTCCACCAGCTGGTCGGTAATTCCGCTGATCTGGCTGGATACAGTAGAAATATCCTGAAGAGAACCTACCGCGGCTGCGGTCATTTCTACACCGTTCTGAATAATATCCTTGGTGTCATTGACCATCTTTGCAGCGCTCTGTGCCGCCTCGCTGCTCTTGGATGCCAACTGCCGAACCTCCTCAGCCACCACTGCAAACCCTTTCCCTGCGCTTCCTGCCCGCGCCGCCTCAATAGAGGCATTTATAGCCAGAATATCCGTCTGGAAGGCAATATCTTCAATTGCCTTGGCAATCTGTGTAATCTTCTGGGTATTGGCATTAATTCCATCCATGGCGCCTGAAAGCGCATCCATGCGGGTATTCGCCTCCTGAATGCACTGGGTAATTTCCTCTGTCTTTACTCTGGTCTGGCTGCTGTTCTCCGTAACACTTGCCAGCTGCTCTTTGACATGAAGCACCTCCTCCACCAGCTCTTCTGTAGACTTCGTCTGTTCCATTGATGCCTGATGAAGTTGACCAGACTGACCATTAAGCTCCTCCGACATCTCGGCAAGCCTGCTGGCAGCGGTTCTAAATCCTAAAATGGTCTCGTTCATGGATTGGAGGATAGTTCCAAGACTCGCCCGAATCAGCGCAAAATCTCCCTTGTAATCCATCTTAGGCGTTGCCCGCAGATTTCCCTCTGCCACATGGGTCAGTACCTGCTGGATATCTGATATGTACTGGTTGACGCTTTCCACCGTGATCCCCAGGGTCCTGGTAAGTACCTGCAGCTCATCCCCGGACCGAATCTGGACCACTTCAGTGTGAAGATCGCCGTCTGCCAGAGCAACCATACGTTCTGTAACGTTCTTCACCGGACGGGAAATAGAGCGGGCAAGGCGCAGAACAAGTAAAATGGAAACCAATAATACCGCAAGCGTTGCCAATACTGCTACTCCCATAGCGCCATTGATATAAGAACCGTAGTCTTCCTTAGGCACCTGAATAATCAAAGACCACTGGGTTCCACGAATAGGGGAAAAAGCCGCCAGCATAGTCTTGCCATCCACAAAAAACTCTGCAGCCCCGGTCTCATCACTGATTACCCGGTTGACAGTCTCCTGATCTCCTCCATTTAGCTCAACCATAGTGCTCTCTGACAGGATCAAGGACTGATCCGGATGTCCTGCAACAGTGCCAGTATGACTCACCATATAAGCCATACCGTGTCTGCCTAAATTAATGTTGCTGATGACATCGTTTAAGGTATCGTACTTATAGACCCCCATTACATACAGAGTGGTCTCCCCGTTCTCCTTCACCGGCATCCCCATGGTGATACCTAAATGATCTTCAAACATGGTGGACGCATCGGTAGTCAGATTATCGGTTTCCTTAAGAAGTTCAAAAAAACCATTCTCTAGGCGCTCTGGTGCGCCGCTGATTCCCTGAATCAATCCTCCTTCCAGATCATACAGCCCAATAGTGTACAACTCATAAATCTCTGCCGCCTCAGTCAATACCGCATCTCGATTTGCCTTGAGCGTCCCTACGTCCAACGCCCCAGTCTCGCGGTCAGCTGCTGCTTCCGTACCCAGACGGGAATCTCCTGCAATCGTCATCATTCGATCTGCCAGCATATGAATATTGCTCTCCACCGTCTTAGCAGATTGCCATGCCATAGGCTGTAAACTATCCAATAGAATATTATTGGCAAGCGACTGCATGGCGGCTGCCATGACTGCACAACACACGATCACCAATATCAAAATGTTCAGAATCGTGTTTCTCAATATTCTTCCATTGAGGCTCCTTTTCATCCCCCGACCACGAGAATCCCTTTTTTTCTCCATCATCTTCTACACTCTCCTTTTCACATTTCTTACGCAAGGGCATAGCAAAAGCCCTCCAGATATACCGAAAAGATGCTTAAATCATCCTTCCAGCAGAAGGTGGGCAATTTTCTATAGTATAGCACAGCTCAATAAGAAAAGAAAGATTTCCAATTATAATTTTTTATATTAACTCGCTTTATCTGTTTTTCTCATCATCCGTACTTTTTGCCACTCGAATAATCCAGTCCACTGCCGCCTCGGCACGTATGGGAATTTCGACCGGAACCTGACCCAAACGCCCGTCTTTCGTTTTTTCTATACCCGAATGAAACGCTTGCTGCGCATACTTCGCCAGTAACCCTGAGACGCGTCCCCTTTCTATGGCGCTCTCAGCGCCCAGCACAATGACTACCAGGTCATGCTCCATAGTTCCATCGTCCACCACCATGGATGTGACCAGGCAGGCACCGGCTTTATTGGTGGTTCCGGTTTTTAAGCCGGTGACTTCAGGCAGATTGTATAGAAGTGGATTGGTATTACGGACCTCCAAGTCTATGGATTCCAATGTGGCATCTTTCATGGAAGTGATGTCCGTAATTTGAGGATATACTTTCAAAAGGTAACTTACCAGCCGGAACAAATCCTCCGCACTCATGCGATTCTGACGCTTGGCAGGGATGGGATCTTCTGAAAAGGAAGGCAGACCGTGACAATTATAAAAGACTGCCTGGGAAAGTCCCAGCTCCAGCGCTTTTTGATTCATCCTTTCCACAAAAGCTTCCTCTGAACCGGCAATTGTCTCCGCCAGGCACAGCGCGCATTCATTGCTGGAAGGAAGAAGGGCACCTATGATAAGCTCTTCCACTGTAATCTCATCTCCTGCCTTTAGCGGAATCACACCGTCAGATGAGTCAGCCAGTGCCTCAACTGCCTCAGAAATGGTGACCGACTCTTCAAGGGAAATCTGTCCCGCCGAAATGGCATCCATGGTTAAAAGACAGGTCATAAGCTTCGTGATACTTGCTATGGGATAAGGCACATCGGACTGATATTGATAGTAAATCTCCCCTGTAGCGGCATCTCCTGCCAGCACACTGTTAACTTCACGAAAATAGCCTGCCTGCTCCAAAGCAGCAGGTGAAATAGCGAAAGGTTCCTGTGTGCAGACCCGCAAGGTTCCTTTAGCCGGAACGGTGATATTCACATCCAGAATCATAGCAAGGTCCGCCGCCATCATAAAGCAGTCATAATCACCGGAAGGAAGGCTCATAATCAGGGTATAATAAGACACCTCTTCCCCGTTTATCTTAATTTCATTTCTCCGCAAGGAAACGTCCGGGTTTTCGCTGGCTTCCCACGGATCATTCTCTCCTCCCAAAGGAGTATATGAATTGCCCGGGTTTAGGAAAACGGAATTTTTCGTAATTTCCAAAGAAAAACACTTGTCCGTATCTTTAAGCACCATAGCCACATCCCTCAGGGAAAGATAGGTGTTGTGATCGTAATCGTAATCCAAAGTTTTTACTGTGTATGCCGCTCCGTCATCCGCCTGTACCCGGCAGGTTCCTGGAATCTCAAAGCTTGCGGATACCCTGATGGGCAAAGCGGAACATGCCAGAATGACGAATAGCATCAGAAAGCTTGTTTTTTTCAGAATTGTTTTCATTGCGTCTCCTTTTCCGGCAGCCGCCGAAAGAAAAAATGTGCGCCAGATTCCTCCAGCAGCACCAGATCGGCATCCTTCCAGATATACCGCTCCGCTTTCATGCCGCCCGGCAAGCCCGTGTCATATTGCCTGGTCAGGATGTCTTCCGCCACTTCGTAAGTACCGCTGCCGTCATACCAGGTCTGCAGCTCCTCCAGGGAGGGCAGCAGGGCGGGACCGCAGGTCATCAGATAATCGGCAGCAGGCATCCCAAATGTCTCCATCACAAGAGCCTCCAAAGCTTCTCTGTCGGTGCTGCCCGTATAGCCTGCCATATGGAGCCTTTCCGCCAAAAGCACCTGAAAAGCCGCGACAAACGCCTCATATGCAGCCTGGCTGCAGGCATCGTAGCTCTCCGGCAGGACCTTGCAGTAAAAAGTCCCCGCAGAATGGTCCGTCTGCTCCATATTCAACGTAACCTGTATAGTCAAGTCCTGCATATAGGAATCCATATCCTCCAAGGAAATCGATACGCCCTCGACATCCTGCAGCCAGCTAAGTGCTATGACTTTCGCCTGCTGCGTCATATCCAGTTCCGCCACCCACTCCCCGGAAAGATCCCTGTTATCTGATGCAAAAAAGTGCAGATATACCAAAAGCGCCGTGAAAGCGCTCAAGGTGAACAGTAATAAGGTGAATACCGTATTTTTTACAATTTTCCTCATAAATCCCCCTTTTGTCTATAGCGGCGGATGCTCCCTTTTTATAAAGCATTCGCCATGGCAGGTTTTTTATGTATTTAAGGTAGCGTATTGGGGATAAATTGTCAACAGAGAATACAATTATGCCAGCAATTCTTTCTATAATATTCCATTCTTATCTATTGCTTAAAAATATCTTCAAACCATTCGTAAGGAATCTCAAATGCAGGACTGCCGCTTGCGCCCGGCTGAATCTCATACCTTTCATAACATAATACGATTCCGTCCGGCGTAAGATAACATCTCAGTTCTCCGAAATTTTTCACCAACACATTATTGTCAAACGCTTCATATAAACGCTCTTTTCCACTGTAAAAAGATCATCCATATGCAGCATAAGTCCCGTTTCGCGGTCAAATATCAATGGCATTGAATTTCTCCAGTCTCTCATTCCGCCTTCATAGCCCTTTCTGGCATAATACATGGAAATGTAGCTTTCCCCTATATATAAGTGACTGTATTCATGTTTCCTCCACCATGAAATCCATTCGTCCTGTTCCAGCTCGCCGATCTCCTGAAAAAAAGAATCTTTATCCTCATGAGCAAGTTCCATCAACTTTTCCATCTGTTGATTCAACTGCTCATAAGAGCCAATCTTGGTATTAAATTTAGGAAGTGTAACGCTGAAATTCCCATAAACAGACCCATCATCCCTTATCCCATAAGCTTCCTCATAATGCAGTCCTCCATCTGCGTCCAGATATTGTTCCGCATTTTTATCCTTTCTTTCCGGATAACAGAAATTTGTTTCATATAAAAGAGAAGTATCCAAAACCAGCGCCTCTGCTTTTAAAGGCTCCATATCCTCAAATACCGTAAAGGTTTCCCCTTCCAAAGTATGCCAAAGAACACCCTTTTCTTTGGATTCATAATATTTTGCGAAGACCTGTCCGTTTACCAGAAAAATGCCTCGATTGTAACTTGACGCCCCCTAGGAATAAGTATCCTCTCTATCCCGGCTGCCGTTTTCTGAAACTTTTTCCCTTTCTATCAAAAGCGTCTCTCTTCCTGTAGTTAACGCTATTCTGCGTATTTTATCATCGTTTATTACATATATCTGTCCTTGCGTGACGATAAAGCTCCACACATCGGACGCCAAGATTTCTTCCCCTCCCCATACATTCAAATGCACCAAACAATCCATCTCTCCATCCAGGCTGCTTTTATAAAGCACAAAATTTTCTCCGTCTTCATAGACCAGATAATAAAGCCATTTTCCATCTGTCATAAATTCCATGCATAATCTGGAAACCAGCAGTTCACAACCGCTGCCGTCCAAATTCATGGAATAAAGATACTTGTCATCTTCCGCCGCTTCTTCCGTGAGTTGATAAAAAGGATCATATTCCCTGTCGTAAACAGACCGAAAATAGACCTTGTCAACACAATCAGTTCCTGCATGGGAAAATCAGAAAGTTTCTGGAGTCTGCTGCCATCTGTCCCTACGCGGTATATTGAATACATTCGCAACCTCAATCAGTGAAATCGTCATAACAAATGCATACGTAAACACATCCACAACATACTCCCTTTTGAAAATTGTGCACCCATGTAAAACTAACTATAAATATGTTTTGTAAGCAGCAGGCAAAAGTTTTATAATTTAGTATATAAATCAGAAGTTGTATGGAGGAATATAGATGTCTGAATTAAAAGAATTATTAGATGATTTCATATTGAACAGTAAAAATATTTTATATGATAACCTTATTGGAATCTATCTTCATGGCTCTTTGGCAATGGGATGTTATAATGAAAAGAAAAGTGATATTGATTTACTGGTTGTTGTAAAAAATAATGTATCAAGAGAAATTAAGCAACAATACATGGACATGGTTGTTGCATTAAATAACAAGGCACCTTCAAAGGGGATTGAACTTAGCATTGTCAAAGAAGTTGTGTGCAAACCATTTGTATATCCAACACCCTTTGAATTACATTTTTCTGTAGCACATTTGAATTGGTATTTATCAAATCCAAAGGATTATATCGAAAAGATGAATGGTACTGATAAAGACCTTGCAGCGCATTTTACAATTATATATCATCGAGGAAAAACGCTCTACGGAAAAGAAATAAAATCCGTTTTTTCAGAAGTCAGCAGCGAAGCCTATATGGATAGCATATGGCTTGATGTCAAAAATGCAAAAGAAGATATTATTGATGATGCAATGTATATTAGGACTGATTACAGCAGCGGCGCTCATCCCCGCAAACCCCGTTCCAAGTCCGGCTCCAATTCCTGCAATAAAGCAAATGAAAAATTTTAACATTATTCTGCCTCCTTCCCTTTCAGATAAGTATTAATATTGCGCAGGATACGATCATTTTGTTTTTTCATGCTGTCAATTTCCTCCTGTGAAAAACCATCCAGCATGATTGAAATGAATTCCTCCTGCGCAGCCTGCCCATCATGGATGATGCCCATAGCCCCTTTGCATATCCTCAAATGTGCTGTCTTACGGTTGCATTTCAAATACTCTTTTCTTATATAACCGCACTGTTCCAGAAGTTTTATGGAAAACGATACCTGAGATTTTGACAGATATCTGACCTCAATAATATCTGATGCTGTATCAAAACATGGATTATTAGCTAAAAAGAGAAGGATGTCCAATTCCATTCGGGTAATGTTATGTTTTACACAGACCCCTTCCACACATTTTGAATAAAGTGCCTTGATTGCATTTTGATGTTCCCATGGATTTAGTGGAATCATTGCATTCTCCTTTTTGTTCTTTTTAGAACAATTTTACAATAAAAAGAGACTTTGTCAAGCGTAAATATTTGAAAAACAGGAATGTCATCTAAAATAACTTGATGTTTTGTCTGATTTCTTGATTATTTGTCTAAACAGTGACGTAATATGGATGGAACATGCTATCGTTATTTTTGCATCCAACGCCCCTGCATCATATTTTACCAAAATCCGCTGCTTTTTCATATAAAAAGCAACCGCTGCCTTCACTATCCAGTTCGTCCGCCCCAAACGCCGCCTCCTTCATCTCCTCAAATGCTGCCGTGATCTCTGCCCTTTCCCCGCAGAAACTGTTCAGCGCCCTGATGAACAGCGTCTTTATAGTTTCCTCGTCAAGATGGGGCGTGGTGCATTTCTCCCCGCCGTCAAACTTGTGGTTGCATTGCCAGACCACCTTCCGGTATTTATCGTTGGAATACCATACCTTGGAGCCATACCAGCTCCCGCAGTCCCCGCATTTTATCTTCCCATTTACTATTACAAAACCCCAATGAATTTGTTCCAATTCCACTGCCAAAATCTATATACTTTTTCCCCTCATAATTTTCTGCCTGCATTTGCCAAACCATAAAACAATGATCTGGAATCCAGATAATCATACAGGACTACTGCCGGAACTGTTTCCGCACGATTTTTATAATGCGTTCCATATCCTCTTTTGTATTTTTAATATCACTTGGCAGGCAAAGCCCTCTGTTAAAAATATCTTCACTTACGCTTATCCCATCCTCTACCTGAATAAAATCATATTCTTTAAACACAGGCTGCAAATGCATCGGTTTCCATATCGGTCTTGTTTCAATTCCTTCCACCTCTAAGGCATCCATAACCTGCGTTGGCGTTACTCTGCTGTCTGCGGAAATCGTCATGCAGGAAAGCCAATTGTTGTCAACAGCCGCCTTGTTCAACGGATTCATTTCTATTTCTTCTATATCCAAAAAGGCTTCTTTATACGTTTTATAAATTTCGTGTTTCTTCTGTATATGCTCTTCAATATGCTGCATCTGCCCGCACCCGATTCCTGCAACAACATTCGACATCCTGTAATTGTAACCAATCGTAGAATGCTGATAATGTCTGGCAGGATCACGAGCCTGTCTTGATAAAAACCGGGCTTTATCCACATCTTTTTCCTGTTTGGCAACCAGTATACCTCCGCCCGAAGTTGTAATAATCTTGTTTCCATTAAAAGAGTAAATCCCATAATCCCCGAATGTACCTGTCATTTTTCCTTTATATGTCGTACCTAACGATTCCGCCGCATCTTCAATCAAAGGAACATTATGCTCCTTACAAAGTGCGCAGATT
This sequence comes from Lachnospiraceae bacterium, assembly GCA_011959285.1. Lineage (GTDB taxonomy): Bacteria > Bacillota > Clostridia > Lachnospirales > Lachnospiraceae > Suilimivivens. Next base: position 11,785 of record BLLW01000033.1, read on the forward strand.
TCGTCCATATTCGCTGATGTGCCATACAAATGCACAGCCATGACAGCTTTCGGGTTGGGATATTTTTCAAACGCTTTCCTTAATGCCGCTACATCCATATTCCAAGTGTCACGTTCTGAATCGATAAAAACAGGAGTTGCCATCTCATATCTTACCGGATTAACGCTTGCCGCAAAGGTCAGGGAGGGTACAAATACAATATCATTCTCCTTAACCCCCGCTAAAATAACCGAAAGATGCAGCGCCGCCGTTCCAGATGAAAGTGCAGCGGAAGAAGATGCTCCCACATAAGCAGCCACTTTATTCTCAAATTCATCTACATTCGGTCCTAACGGTGAAATCCAGTTCGTTTCAAACGCTTTCTGAATATACTGTTGCTCCCCCGTATGCATGGTAGGAGTCGCCAAAGGGATTTTTTTCATTATTCTTCCTCCTCTATTATTGGTCACCAGCATCTTTTTCCCTTCCGGTAAAAGGGAGTTGATGCATACATCCATTGTAATCGTTCCAGAACCACAAAAAAGTACAGATGTATATTTATCCAGATTACCATGTACAATCCGAACCAAATCGTCACGCATCTGCTTCATCATTGATGCAAATTCATTTTCACGAGGACAAATATCCGATACAACCTGCGCCATTTTTACAGCATCTGTTGTTGTTGCTGGACCGGGATTTAAAAGAATGTTTCTTTTTACCTGCATGTTTCCCCCTCGCTACTTCAACATGCTATATACACACTCTAATAACGTTAAAGCAAGAATAATGTTAATTATCCTGTAATATTTTTGATATGCGTTCTGTATCAGTACCCCCATTCCAACCCAAGTAAGCGTTGCAATCGTTCCAATCGTAGCTATAATAATCTCAAACAAGAGCAAAACCCATAAAGAGGCGCTATAATCCGTGATATACCCTGTTAATGCCGTAATTCCGAATAAATAGATTTTTACATTGACAAACTGCAATAAAAATCCTTTTAGAAATGACGCCGACTTTTCTACAGCGATTGCAATTGGTTTGCTTATCGCAATATGAATTGCCAGCCATAAAATATAGGCAGCGCCTATGTATTTCATAATACTAAGCACATCCGGTAAAAAAGCGCTTACCCCAAACACGAAAACAGCACAAATTACCTGTACAACATAATATCCTGCAAATATCCCCCAATAAAGCGGTCTCCCTTTTTTATATCCATAATTTGTTACCGTATTTAACGCCAATATATTACCCGGTCCCGGCGTGAAAGCATTGATAACAGAATAGATAATAAAATTACCTAATACATAACCTGGCATCTTTTATGCCTCCTTTCCGCTTCTATATCTTAGCACGGAATGTCATGTAATAGGTAATATCTGTTTTATATGCTGTTACATAGGATAAGCCTATGTTTTATTTATGTCTGGTACTGTTTCAAAGCCTCAACATAAATCTCTCCCAATTCCGACAGTTCTTTATCATTGTTCAGTATATACCCAATATGCATCACCTCATCTTCCTCTAGCGGGATAGAAACGATAGAATCTCCTTGCAGGTATTTAGGGAAAATACCACTTGAAATTGTATATCCATCCAATCCGATCATCAGATTTACAATAGCTGCACGGTCACTGACCTTAATACTCCTTTCAGCAGGTTCATTACTGAAAAGTTCCTCCGAATAATTGGAAGATTCATAAGTTCCCTGCACAAAACTAAGCCGGGGATATGGTTTCAGATCATCCAGCCTGACAGATGTGCATTTTGCCAACGGGTGGTCTTTACCTATAAAAATATGTGGCGTTGCAGTAAACAATTCAAAAAAGTTCAAATTGTATTCTTCAAACAGCTTTCTCAACACATTTTCATTGCTGTTGCAAAGATACAGGATTCCCAAATCACTAAACCTGTTCCGTACATCTTCCACAATCTGGTGCGTCTGCGTTTCATTCAGTATAAACTCAAACCTTTCCTGCCCAAAATGTTGTATCAATTCCACAAACGCATTTGTTGTGAAAGTATAATGCTGCGTTGAAACACAAAACCTTTGTTTTGCAGGTTTTTTATCAATATATTTTGATTCCAGAAGTTCCATCTGCTGAACTACCTGTCTTGCATATCCTAAAAACTCCATTCCCTCCTTTGTCAGTGCTACTCCTGCCCGGCAGCGGCTGAAAATTGTTATTCCAGATTCTTTTTCTACTTCCTTAATTGCGCCGGAAAGACTTGGCTGAGAAATATACAGTTCTTTTGCCGCTTCTGTAATAGAACCTCTTTCCGCAACGATTATCATATATTTTAATTGTTGTAGTGTCATATACCCTCCAATCCAGCACTGGAAAATGCTCTTTTTCATCATATTTCATGCTTAATTTTACCATATTTCTCAAATAACAAAGATATGAATAAACTATGCTTTACCATAGTTACAGCCTATTTCTCTTTCTCTAAAATATGTATCAATATACAAGCTACAAACTGTTTCATAATTTATAAAAAATCCCTGACCATTTACAAATACTTTGTATGATTGGAACAACAGAAGCTCCCTTTTCTGATAACGAATACTCTACACGGGGAGGAACTTCATCATAAGATTTTCTCACCACTATCTCACTTTCAATCAGACTTTTCAATGAAGCTGCAAGTACAGCATCTGTAATGTTTCCTATTTGCTTTCTAAGTTCACTATACCGAAGAACTTCTTTTGCTGACAAAACACAAATAATTCTGGCGTTCCATCTGCTGCCAAATATTTTAAGTCCATACTCCAACGGACACCGAATATTATCACTTTCTTTTCGTTGGCCCATAATCTTTATCTCCTGTTTTGTTTTCTATAATTATAGATTATATACTCTACATTTAAAAGTTACTATAAAAACTATAGTAACTATAAAAAAGAAATACTCCTAAATCAAATCGCCCATTTAATTCAGGAGTATTTTTCATTCTACCTATTATTACTACGACGGTTAAACATCATTCATATTTAGCTTAATTAACTGTCAATTCAGCATCAAAGCAATGCATAATAAGCACTTTATTCGACACAATGCACCACAAAATAAAATGCTTATTATCTCAAAATCCCCCTAATTTCTACCCCGGCAGACTATTTTCGACACAAAGTGCCCCATACCCCGATTGTGTCAAGTTAATGTCACGAACTTTTTTCACTTTTTTTGAAGCAAAATCCCCGAAAGCCGCATAACTTCGTTGGGCTTGTGATAAATTAATGTCAAGTTCATGAAAAATTCGTGGTAAATTAATGCTAAGTTATCTTTCCCTGAAATTCCATTCAATCTTTACCCTCTTGTCCTTATAAACATATACCTTTTTCACAAAAGTATCAACCAGTTCCTGTGTCAGCTTTTCCATATGGGAATAACGGATCACCTGCTTCATATCCGCTTCCAGCCTTTCACATTCCTCTTCCAGCTTTAAGATTTCTTCTTCCCCGTCATGTATCTGCCGCTTCAATAGATCGACTTTCTGATCCAGCCCGTCAGCTCCCCTGCGGTACTCTTCCGGTGTCATGCCGCCAGCCGCATATCGCTCATAAAGCGCCTCCTTTGAATCCTGTGCTTGCTTTCTTTCCTGATGCAGGTTTTCAAGCTGTTTCCTTATCTCCATAACCCTGGCTTTCTGGAACATGTGCAGACTCTTCTCCTGTCCTACTGCTTCCCCACGCATCATCAGCTCTTTGTTTATCATGGCAAGCACCAGTTCTTCCAATATATCCGCATTGAAATAAGTACAGCATTCCGGTATCTTAAGCAGTGAATGTTTGCGGCATTCAAACCGCCTGTACTTATTTTTTCCCTGCAATGGCTTATAGATCATGGCATATCCACAGCCGCCGCAGTACAGCTTCCCGGTCAGGGGGTTCTTTACACTCTTCCGTTTCGTAGAAAGCTCCGGCCTGAACTTTGAAACCTGTGCAAATACTTCCGGCGTGACAAGGGCTTCGTGATGGTCTGGTATCACTTTCCATTCTTCTTTTGGGATGCGCATGCCGTTTTTGCTCCCCACTGATTTCCGCACTGTTTTCCCATATGCCATCTCCCCAAGGTAAAAACGGTTGTTCAGGATATTCCTGACCGCCTGGCTGCTCCATGCATGGTTTTTTCCGTTCCCTGTCTTTTTATCCGGTCTCCGCATCTGCGTGATCGTGGGTATCCCTTCCCTCTGGAGCTGCGCCGCTATCCCTGTGCTACCCTTTCCCTGCATTGCAAGTGAAAAAATATAGCGCACCACTTCCGCTTCCTTTTCCTCCACAATAACTGTGTTCCGCTCTTTGGTGCTTTTCCTGTACCCAAACGGTACCTGCCCAAATACATATTCCCCGTTTGCACACTTGTTTTCAAAGGAAGTCTTCACTTTGACGGAAACGTCCTTGCTATATAAATCATACAAAAGCGTCTGGAATGCAGTGTCTATCCCTATAGTAGCCCCGCCATGTTCCCTGCTGTCATAATGGTCGCCCAGCGCAATGAAGCGCACTCCCATGAAAGGGAATATCTGGTCCAGATAGGTCCCCATCTCAATATAATCCCTTGAAAACCGGGACATATCCTTCACAACGATACACTGCACCCTGTTTTTCTTTACTTCTGCAAGGAGCTGGTTCATGCCCGGCCTGTCCATGCCAGTCCCTGACCAACCATCATCACAGAACTCCTTTACTTCATATTCCTTAAGCTCCGCATCCTGCCTGATAAAACTGCGGATCAATACCCTCTGGCTGGATATGCTGTTGCTCTCCCCTGTCTCCATGCCCCGCTCATCTTCCAGCGAAAGCCTTAAATACACCGCCACTACCTTCATTCAGACCACCCTTCCAGCATTTCATTCGTATACCGCAGCTCTGCTTCGATGCGCTTTCCCGGATACACATGGATCTTTTCTATTAATGAATCAACCATCTCCATGGTCAGTTCCCCTGTGTCTTTCAGCTTCAGCATGGAACGTACTGCCTTTAAGTACCTCTCCCGTACCTTCTCCATGCCTTTCTGCTTTTCTTCCAGATATGTTTCCTGTCTTTCCAGTTCCTGCAGGCGCACGTCCTGCTCCAGTTTAAAGCTAACATATTCCTTCTGGGGCATCTTCCCTTCGCGGTAAGCCACATAAGCCTCTGTGTCCTTCTCTTCCGCCTGCCTGATCCTGCGCCGCAGGTCCTCCCTCTCCTTTTCAGAAAGGGCTATGACGCTGCTTATCTGCTCTTTTCCGGCTTCCATAAAACGCTTTGGCCTATCCAGATAAATAGCAAACTCCGTCCGCAGCAGGGGCATCAGGATATCTGTCAGTTCCTGTTTTGAAATATGGTTTGACTCCGGACAGCTTACAGTTTTTGTCTGCCCGCCATTTAAGCAGAAATAGCCTTCCAGCCTTCCCTTATGCCCGTCCGCATAGGTCTTGGCGCAGCTGTGTCTGGTCATCTTCCTTCCACAGACACCGCAGTATAACACATGGTCAAAGATATTTTCCCCGATGGGGACACCTTCCGTCGGATGCTTATGTGATGCCGAAACCTCTTGAATCTTTTTTCTTATCTCCTGCGCCTGTTGGTACAGTTCCGTACTTACAAGTGCCTCATGGGCATTTTCCCTGACCACCCATTCCCCTTCCGGCTTATGGATGCGGCTGCTTTCATCACGGGCAGTAATGGAAGTCTTCCCCTGCGCCAATATACCGGCATATGTCCTGCTCCCTATGACCCGCTCCACTGCGCTTTTATCCCAGCCCTTATATTCTATATCCGGCAGACAGAACACTTCCCCTGTCTGCTTATACACTGCCGGGGGATTGACCCTGCGCCGGTTTAAGTCGTCCGTGACTGCCTTATAGCTTTCCTTCTCTATAAAGGACTGGTAAATATGCTTCACAATCCCAGCTGTATTTTCATCGGGGACAAGCCTCCTGACCTTCCCTTCCCAGACTGCCTTATAACCGTATGGCGGCGGTCCGCCAACATAAGAGCCTGCCTCCCTGCGCTGTTTCAGCCCGGTCTTTGCCTTTTTTGAAAAATCCTTTGCGTACATGTCGTTGACAAGGTTCTTGATCTCCGATGCCATCTGCTTTGTATCATTCCCCTTATCGCCTGTGTCGATACCGTCCGAAACCGCAATGAACCGCACCCCAAGGAATGGAAAAATCTTCTCTATATAATTACCAGCTTCCAGATAATTCCTGCCAAACCGGGATAAATCTTTCACAACCACACAGTCGATATCGCCCAGCCTGATATCCTGCATCAGGCGTTTAAAGCCTTCTCTGTCAAAGTTGCTTCCGGTCTTCCCAAGATCCCTGTAGCATTCAATGATATCAATCACTTCCTGCCCTCCCTGGTTCAGCCTCTCTATATGCTTCCTTGCAATCTCCTCCTGCACATCTATGGATTCACTCTTGCGTTCGTTAATATCTGCCGAAAGCCTTGCATAGATTCCTGCTTTATAATGTTTCTTCCCTCTGGCGGCTGTACTGTTGCTTACCACGAGAGTTTCTGCTGCGGAAGTGCCGCGTTTTGAAACCCTTCCCATCTTCACGCACCCCTTTCCGCATCATGTCCTGCCCCCAGCATGACCCTGTACTGATCCATGAAATAATATTCTATCTTAATGCGTCTGCCCTCATACACATAGATGCGTTTTACAAGGCTTCCCAGCGTGTGGCGGTCAAGCTCCTTAAGCTCCACACAGTCCTGGAACGCTTTCAGCCGCCCGGCTGAAAGGACGCCGTTCTTAAACATTTCCTTAATTAAAGATTCCTGCTTTTTCTGGGCTTCCTCAAGCTGTGCCGCTTTTCCCTTGAAACTGCCATGCAGGCGCTCAAACTCTTCTTTCGTAATTACCCCTGCCCGTAAATCTTCATAAAGACCGGAACATAAGCTGTAATATCTGTCCTGCTCCTCCTTCAGGCGGCAGATTTCCTTATCATATGCTGAAATTGCCTCAAACCCTTCCTCCTTCTCCTTTGCCCTGTCAAAAAGGGTTTTTTCTTCAAGGAACGTGTTTGCATATTTCTTAACAGTCTTTTCAACAAGCCCTTTCAGCACTTCTTCCTCTATGCTGTGCCTGCTGCACCCTTCCCCACGGTTTTTCGTGGAACAGATGTAATAGACTTTTTCCTTCCCCTTATAACGGTTCACCCGGCGCACCATCTGCTCCTTACAGTCGCCGCAGAATAAAAGCCCCGCAAACAGCCCTGCCTTCTCCATGCCCGGCCCCAGCCGGCTGTCTGATTTAAGGAGGTTCTGCACGATCTGGAAGTCGTCCTCCGAGACAAGCGGCTCATGGGTGTTTTCCACACGCACCCATTCCTCCTTCGGCTTTTCCACACTCTTTTTTACCTTATAATTTACCTTCTGCGTCTTCCCCTGCAGCAGGTGCCCAAGGTATGTCTCATCGGTCAGTATCCGCTTCACGGACGCGCTGCCCCATAACGACCTCCCTGCGCCGGAAAAACCGCTGTTGTATTTCAGTCCAAGGGATTTCTTATATTCTTTAGGCGAAAGGATGCCCAGCCCGTTTAACTGTTCCGCTATGGCTGCCACTGCCATGCCTGCGATCTTCCACGCAAATATCTTCCTGACGATCCCCGCCGCATATTCGTCCACCACAAGCCGGTTCCTGTTTTCCTTGTCCTTCCTGTACCCGTATACCGCAAAAGGGGAAATGTATTCCCCATTCTTCCGCTTCACTTCCAGCCCGCTCTTTACCTTGGTGGAAATATCCCGGCAATAAGAATCGTTGATGAAATTCTTTACCGGAAGCACGATGGAACTTTCCCCCGTGTCCGCTTGAAGGCTGTCATAATGGTCAGTCAGCGCAATGAAGCGCACGCCAAGAGCCGGGAAGGTCTTCTGGATGTACCTCCCGGCTTCAATATAGTCGCGCCCGAAACGGGACAGGTCTTTTACGACCACGCAGTTTACCCCGCCCGCCTCAATATCGCGCATCATCCTCTTAAATTCCGGCCTGTCAAAATTGCTGCCCGAAAATCCGTCATCGGCATAGATATCATACAACTCGATATCCGGCTGCTCACGGATATAGGCCCTGATCAGCTCACGCTGGTTTGCGATGCTCTCGCTCTCTGCCTTTACAGATGCAGGCCTTCCCCCGTCCCCGGCCGGGATGTCATCCCTCGAAAGACGCAGGTACATGGCTGCATAGAATATTTTTTCTTTCATATATGTATCACTCCTGACTTTCTTAAACACCGGGTCGTACGCTCCGCGCACTCCCCTTATGCTGATTGTGCCGCCGCCGGGGCCGCCAAGTCAGGTGCAACACTGATTTAGTCCTGACTATATGTTATCATATTTTTTCGTTTTATTCAAGTCGGTTATACATAAATTTCTGCAAGCCTGCGTATATATTCTTCCATCTTTTCATCTATGGTAGAGCCTTCTTTCTGGTAGCATACTTTTACCACATAATCTCCAATCCTGTTGACATACGGGTTTTTCGTCTGCCTTGCAAAAGATGCCAGCTTTTTTTCCACCGGCGCTTTCGTATCTATCTCAATATCCCTTAGATCAGTCAGTGAATTGATGTCCACTGTCCGTACATCCACCGCCGCCAGTTCCTTTAACTCCTCTGGTGTAAACCCTGCCAGTGCCCCTGCCGCAATTCCCATGGCACAACCATCTCCTTCCTTACCTCTATCCTATTCTTTCATCTGATTGTCCTATGCCTACACTACCCCGTTCTATAGGAAAATGCAGGGCTTACACCTTTGTATCTTAAATTTCCCTGAGCAGAATTTTATCCCACCTACTTTGCGACACCGTGTCGCAAAGTTTATGTATATGATTATCCTTTCTCCATAATCTGTATATCAATCTTCCTTCCTCCACAAAGTAACCCCACACACCACGACAGAGCATAATGCCCTGCCATGGATTTTTTAACATAAGGATGTCTGGCGAAGCCTGACATCCGTTGTTTTCTCTCTCCCGGTGTGGACCGGAATATGTAAAGACCGCCCGGCATGGCTGCCTGATACCCCGCAGCACCCTTTCCTACTGCAGCATACCCCGGACGCCGCTCCGGCTGCCGTGTTCTCCGGCAGAGGTATCATTATCACCCGGATTTCAAGGCAGCCTGCCAACGCTGCCCCATGCTGGGAATGCCGCTCATATTTTTCCTTCTTCTGTTACGATTCCTCGTTCCACCTGCATCAAAGCCCTGCCACTAACTCTTTAACAGGCAAATATTTCCCCGCGAAGCTCTCCCCTCATCATCTACCAATGTTCCGGATGTTTTGTGTCCTTACATACTGATATTCTGTTTTCAAGGTACACTCCGGCTTATCGTTATCAGCCTGTCAGAATACATCTTATAATTATTTAAGATGTTTCCTGACAGACCCATAACGGTCTGTTCCTGTCTTATGTTACCATTTCCATATTTTGTATCATAAACTCCAAAAGCTTTGTCAGAAATAATGCCTGCGTCTCTGTGCTGCTCAATAAAATCCCCTGCACTTCCATAGCGCACTGTTCCTGCACTGTTTCCACTTCATTCCGTATCACCATATCTACTTTTAATACCTCTAAAATCTTCCAATATGTATCTATCCCCGGTCTTCTGGCACCTGATTCAATCTTTTCAAGGTGCGAGACACTTATACCTATCATTTCCGACATATCTGTCCTTGATATGTTCCTCATAGTGCGCGATATCCTGATTGCTTCCCCAATATTCATACTATTCACACGCATTTCCTCTACCTCCAGATCTGTACATTGATTATATCTACATTAGCTTTATCTGGGAACTGACTGGCAGTGCAAATATTTCACTCTCTTTGCCAATTCAGATTTTTCACCCATATCTTCCATTTTTCACTTTCATCATTTGTCTTTTTTCTACATAAGTTTTTATTTCCTGTCAACTTTTTCAGGATACAAAATATCTGATTACATAAAAAAGCCCCTTTTTGATAAAATCCCTGTATCCTGAACCTATCAAAAAGGAGCTTTTGCTTTTTAATTATATATGCCAGCTGTCTCTATATCGGGCTATAACTGTTTTAATTCCGCCTCTTTACTGTTCGTTACCATCCCTTTATAATCAAACCCATAAAGCCCAGCATAACGTGACATGGTAAATTCACATGCTTCAAGTTGCCATTTCTCAGGGGAAGCACCCTGCATAATAAAGTAAAGATTCTTACCCGAAAATTCTCCCTGTCTGACTGGGCCATAGCAGCGATCCAAAAAATTTCTCAACAGACCGCATATATTATGCCAGTACAGCAGCGAACCCACTACTATAGTATCAGCTTTTCGGATTTTCTCAATGACCTCATCAAACTGGTCATCAGAATAATTCTGACCATAAGCATAAATCTTATAATCAATCAGATTCAGCGTTTCATATTCCTTGCCTGATAAAAGCTTACTGGCCAGCCTTGCTGTATTTCCTTCCTTATTTGGACTTGCATTGATAAATAAAATACTCATGATAATCTCCTTTTTTATTTTTCGTCACTATATACCTCTGCTATAATCGGAAATGTACTCCATGCTTTCGGCCATCCACAGTAAAACGCAAGCTGCGTTACAATCTCAACCGCTTCTTCCTTTGTAATTCCATGCTCTTTACCAAGTACTAGATGACTTTTTAACTGCGGGTATAATCCCGCTGAAAATAGTGCCGCAATCGTAATCATACTCCTGTCACGGGGAGATAGTTGCTCCTCTCTGGCCCATACCTCGCCAAATAAAACATCATCGTTTAATGCCGCAAACTGCGGTGCCAATTCTCCAAGACGTTCTCTTCCTGCTGTTTGTTTCTTCATTCCAAATACCTTCCTTTCATATAACTTTACATTTTTATAGCATCTGATTGATTTTTATTTTTCTGTTGGCAATTCATTGTATTCTTCCATCGAAATACGGTCAAACCATTCCACGCCGCCTGATCCTGGGTTTGTATTGATAGCTATATGGGCAAAATCCGTTTCTGCGCTGCCTCCATGTCAATGCTTTACGCCCGGCGGACAAAATGCCACATCACCAGGATACAGTACCTCCACAGGCTCCCCCTCAATCTGATGATACCCAATCCCATCCGTTGCAATCAGGATCTGCCCGCCTTCATGGGTATGCCAGTTATTGATAACGCCCGGTTCAAACACAACATAGTGCATACCCGGTGCACCGGCGACATTTTCACCAATGATGTCAGAAAGATACACCGGACCGCTGAATGTCTGCATGGTGACAGACTGGCTTGCACGCTGGAACATAAACGCATTGTCGGCGGTTATGTTACGTCCTGCATACTCTTCTGCCTCCAAACTTGCATAATACGCATCCGTAACCGATTCTTCACCATCGCCTGCACTGGAATAACCGGCATCATAGACCACCATCTGAGAAAACCAGCTGTCAGGGGCGGCACCATGCCAATGCCTGACACCGGGGGCACACTCGATCACATCGCCCTTCCTGATGATCTGGGCTGGCTTTCCTTCTTCCTGATAATATCCGACACCTCCGGTAACCAGAATAACCATCCCTCCATGGCTGTGCCAGTTGCTTCTTGCCCCAGGCTCAAATGTCACATGGTTGGTCTGTGGAAAATGGTATATTTCATCACTGGCTATCATGGTGGCAAGGTATGCTGTTCCCGTAAAAGCTCCGGGGAAAGTAACTGCATTCCCTATCGGGAATGTAAGACCGTCTCTGTTTTCCACAATACTGCTGTCAGGGACAGGTATTTCCTTTTCCTCCTGATCAATACTCTCTACATGGGTGCTTTGCCCTGTATTGCCGGATTTATCAGCTAACTGATCATTGCTTCCGCCACACGCAGACAACAACAAGCCCAACAAGATTACCGGAGCCATAACTTTCCTTCTCAATATCCGCATATGTTCCCATCCTTTATATTCCGTCTGTGTCATATTTTTCCGCTATTCCTGCATATTCCAGAAAGAGAAATCGTCTCTCCGCATTCATGCTTTCTTCTTTCTGCCATACTGCCTCAAAAAAGCAGCCAGATAATGACCAATGAATAGGAACAAACCCATGACCGCTACATAATCCAGCAGGAAAAAGAATAAAGGCTCATCGTAATCAAAAAACACAAAGTGAACCTTTAACAGCATATAATTCCCTATGTCCCGCTTTACAAAAGCATACATGCCGTATATAGCCACCACTGCTACAACAATGCGTAGTATGCAGGTACGAACCTTTGAAGTTCCTTTTACTGCTTTTCCCACTGCTCCCAGCATCATATTCCAGTGCAGCCCAAGATGAAGTGACATTAACACAAATCCCCAATAAGCTGACAGCATATGAAGCTTTCTTCCAAAGGAGCTTCCGCCATGGATCGGCAGAAAAGAGAGAACACTGCGGGAAATAATGACACCACTGACCATGGAGCCGATCATGAAAAGGAGCACTGACACCACCAGCACCGTCTGCCATATCCGGAAAGGTGTATATTTCCCTTTCAGAAGAACCCCAAACCATCTGCGGTTCAGAACATGATGGATGATAAACAGCAAAAACATTCCTATTCCCAGCCATTCATGGAGAGCCTGACCTATCATCTCATAGGTCATCAAAAACAACAGAGCAACCGTCATCCCAATATCAACACCTGTCTTAACAATCATTTTGGGGTTCATCCAAACTATCTCCTTATCAATCCCATATGCTTATTTTTCTCCTGCGGATTCCGTTCATTTCTCTCCATTCCAGAAAAAACGTAGCCCGTTATATGTATATTCATCACTTGCTGTTCCATCATGGACATATCCTTCCCGCTCCAAAAATGTCAGATTTCCATCCGTCTCATTATCCGCAAACCGGAAAGTACCATCCTCCACATCACCCATAGCCATGATCTGCCGCTTAAAGGCACTGTATGCAAAATCATCCGTGCCGGACGCAGAAAAAATAAAGAAATCATCCCATGTATGCCCGGACTGCCTGACCAGCTCCGCCATGTATTCCCCATCTGTGGTATAACTGCCGCTCATGGGCATAAAATACCGGAAATAGTCAAGACAGTACCGGAATGTACACCATGTATTGACGGAACCCATGGAAAATCCCCCAAAACCTCTATGGTCACGGGAAGCCGCAATACCTGCAGGCGTTGTATCCTCTGCATAGGTACTGTACCTGCTTTCAACAGCGGGAATCAGGTCATTCAGCAGTTCGTTATGAAACTGGTCTGTCAATTTCAATGCAAGACCGTAATCACCGCTGTCACTTGGACTTGTATTATTATAAGTAGGCAGAACAATGATAAGCGGCTGGATTTTTCCATCCTGGATCGCATGGTCAATCACATACTTAAAAGGATGCGGCTCCTCATCTGTTCCCATGATTGTTGTTTCATTACTCCAGCCTCCATGGCTCAGATAGAAAACATTATATTTCTGTTCTTCCGAATACCCATAGGGCAGATAAACCCATGCCTCTTTTGTCAGTTCCTGTTTATGCTCTTCATAAGAAAAAGATTCCCATGTCTGATATGTCAGCTTTTCCAATGTTCCCGCCTGCTCGGCAGGATATTTGTATTCAGCGGGAATATACTCCAGTTCATCCGGCACTGTTCCGCTTAAATTACCTTCTCCGCTGCCCACTATAAGCTCCTCCTCTTCTCCCTGCACATTTTCTGATCCCATCTCTCCCACATCTTCCTGCGGGATGTTGTCTGCGCTATTCTTACCCGATTGTGATGATACGCTTTGGCAGGCAGGTAAAAAAGCAGCCATAGAAATAGTAAGTAAGAGTGCCAGCTTTCTTTTCATAGCGGCCTCCTATTCTAATGAAAGACTTTCTACCCATTCCCTGACAGTTTCTTCGGAAGCACCGGAACGGAATCTTTCGCCTGTAAGCCATTCTCCTGTTCCTGCCGCCTCTTTGAGCAGTTCGCCGCTCTCTCCCAGCCCGGAAGATGATGAAGTACAGAAAGGGATCACCGTCTTTCCCGTAAAGTCATTGTCTGCAATGAACCTGTCTACCGGCCATGCTGCAATGCCCCACCATATAGGATATCCTATAAAGACAGTTTCGTAGGATTCCCAATCCGGTACAGTGGATGCCACAAGATCCATCATTCTCTCATCCGGATTGTTATGTTCACGGGATACCCGACTGTTTCTATCCGTCCAGTCCAGATCAGCGCTGCTATATTCCTCTACCGGCTCCAGCCTGAACAGTTCGCCGCCTGTTGCTTCTGCGATATAGGTTGCAACACTTTCCGTATATCCTGTCGCGGAGTAGTAAACTACCAAGGTCTTTCCTTCTTTCATCTCTGTATCCTCTGAAGATGCTCCTTCCAGAGAATCTCCCGCTTCCTCTACAGGTATTTCAACAGAAGATTCTCCCACTTCTTCCTCCTGATTTTGAATTGTTTCCGTCCCGCTGCCTTCATTTGTCGGCTGCGATGCAGATGCACGGTTTCCGCCGTCCTGACTGCCGCAGGCAGCAAGCCCAAAAACCATCAATGCACTCATCATAAAAACTATCATTTTTTTCATCTTCAAAACTCCTTTCAAAGTTTGCAGGTAATCCTACATATGTTTTTCCCAAAATGCGACCGCATCCTCTATCCATCCTTCCGCCACGGTTCCTGTTCCAAGCCCAAAACCATGAGACAGTCCCGGATATTTGTGGAATTCCGTGTCAATCCCCAATGCACTCATACCCTCCAAGCGGTTTTCCATCGTCCTCCAGCTTGCAATGCCATCGTTTTCCCCTACGCACACATAGGTGGGCGGGTCGCTCTCCAAATATTCAGAATGACCGGTATACTGCATGACCACTGTACCCGGTCCTGGCAGTTCATCCCCGCCGAAAGCTGCCGGTCCATAGCTTCCGAGATATGCTGCCATCCTTGCACCGGCACTTCCGCCCCACAGGGAATAACAGTCTGTATCTACTTCCAGTTCCTCCGCATGTTCAAAAATAAAACTGATGGCTCTCGCCAGATCCTCACAGGCAGTCTGCGCGCCGGGACGGTAGATCAAAGCAAAAGCATTATAACCCCGCTTTGATAATTCCAGCGCATGGGGAAAGCTGTCGTGCATGGCTCCTACATAGGCAAAACCGCCGCCTGCATTGCATACCGCAAACTTTTCTCCCGGATTTCCCTTAAAGAAGAATAACCCGGTATCTTCTTTCGCCGGGTCATCCGCCTTTTCCTCCTCGGAATAAATATCATAAAAAATAGTATCCCCAAGCCCGGCATGTTCCTTCATGTAATTCGTGATCTCTACTGTCTTATCCGGGTCAATATTGCTGTACCATGTAAGCCGCAGGCTCCCAAGTGTTTCCCCGCTGTAATACCCGGTATCCACAGGAAAAATAAGCCTTCCATAATCCCCGAACACCGGGTCAGCTATGACATCCGATATCAGGGTGTCAACTGTATAAGGATTCTCTGCGCTCTCCCCTGTCTGCATACTTTCCACTCCGGCCGGGGATGTTTCCTGTTCATCCAAGCTGCCGTCCTCCCTTTCGGTATTCGAGCATGCAGCAAGAGCACAGACAAACAGGAAACTCAGGCAGATCAAAATGAACCTTTTCATCACCGGCTTCTCCTTTATAAATCTTCTTTCAGTTCCATTGCCGCATAAGCCGCAATCATCTCCGGTGTTGCCGTATAATAACGCACATTCTTATCAACCTCTGCAATTTTCTCCATATCCTCGCCTGTAAGCTCAAAGTCAAAAATATCAAAGTTGTCACGGATATGATCAGGATTCTTTGACCCCGGAATGACTATATTTCCGCTCTGCACATGCCAGCGGAGGATAATCTGTGCATTGGACTTGCCATATTTTGCAGCAAGTTCGCTAAATACAGGCTCGCCGATCAACGCTTTGTCGCCATGCCCCAGCGGATACCATGCCATAAGCCCCATGCCTGTCTGTGCAAGCACCTTCTTAAGCTCGGTCTGCGGGAAGTACGGATGCGCTTCCACCTGTACTACTTGGGGCTTGATCTCCATTGTATCAATGGCCTCTTTCAATAAATTATCAGGGAAGTTTGAAAGACCGATTGCTTTCACCTTACCCTCTTTATACGCTTTTTCAATCTGCTTGTAACCTTCCCTCCAATTATCGGTAGGCTGATGCAGGAACAAAAGGTCGATATAATCTGTGCCAAGTCTCTGAAGCGACTCATCCACAGCTGTTTCTTTCCCATACACTGTGGGCCAGAGCTTCGTTACCAGAAAAATCTCTTCCCGCTCTACACCGCTCTTTTTGATTCCCCGTCCTGTACCGCTCTCATTCATATACCCGTTTGCGGTATCAATTAATCTGACGCCGCTTTTCAGCGCTGTTTCTACTGCCGCTTCTGCCTCCGCAGGTGACATCATGAACACTCCGATTCCTGCCATCGGCATTTTAATCCCATTATTCAGTGTATAGTATTCCATTGCTTATCTCCTTCCTTTTCCATTTCTATCTACCAGTTCTTCTTTTCCTTGCTGCTGTCATGCTTCGTCTTTCTCTCCTCCACCATCTTTACGAACCATTCCACCATATTCGGATCATAGTGGGAAAAGAATGCGCTTGTCTTTGTATCCAGCGCTGCGATTGTATTCATATCTGCCTCTGTCAGGCTGAAATCGAAGACGTTCATGTTCTGGATCATTCTTTCCTTATGGGTAGACTTGGGAAGAACGATGACGTTCCTCTGAATGTTCCAACGCAGCATTACCTGTGCCGTGGTCTTTCCGTACTTCTCTCCTATGCCTTTTAATACCTCGTTTTCAAACAATCCGCCGCGGCCTTCTCCGAAAGGCGCCCAGGCTTCATGCGCAACCTTATATTTCTCCATCCATGTATGGTCTTCCACGCGCTGGTTCAGCACATGGGTCTCAATCTGGTTGACCATGGGCAGTATTTTTGTAAAAGAGGCAAGATCCACCAGTCTGTCAGGGTAAAAATTAGATACACCGATTGCTTTCAGCATGCCTTCCTCATACATATCCTCCAAAGCCCTGTATGCACCATAATAATCGTTGAAGGGCTGATGGAGCAGCATCAGATCCAGATAGTCCGTCTGCAGCTTGCGGAGAGATTCTTCCACAGATTTTCTGGTTTTCTCATAGCCATAATGCTCCACCCACACTTTGGAAGTCAGGAAAATATCTTCCCGGGGAACACCGCTTTTCTTAATCGCCGATCCGACTTCTTCCTCATTAAAATAAGACTGCGCCGTATCAATGCTCCGATAACCTGCACCCAGCGCGTCCAGCACACACTGCTCGCACTCATCCTTTGTCACCTGATAAACACCATATCCCAAGATTGGCATTTTAATCCCGTTTGATAATGTTACATATTCCATGATGATCCATCTCCTTTACAATCTTAACTTTTATGGTCTTATTATAAAATGAAAATTACTCCGTCAGAAGTTTCTATTTGTTTTTCAGTTTATACCTTACAGTTTTAACTAAACCTTTCTATTTTTTGCCTGATAATCCAGGCGCAATCCACCATTACCTATTTTTTCCATCTCTTTTAACAAAAATTCTACTGGCTTCCCTTCCGTAAAGTGCGGAAGCTGTGTAAATAATGATGCGGCACCGCTGCTGCCATCTGTTACCGGCGCTAAGAAAAGACTAAGTTCATCCACCATGCCAGCCTGCAGAAAACTCCAATTGACAACACCGCCTCCACAGATCAGTACTTTCTCAATGTGAAACAATTCATATAACTTTTTCATGGCTGACTCACAATCCAGCTTTTCCCCGCCTGCGATGATATAGGATACTCCTACCTTCCTCAGATAATCCTTGTAAGCTGCAGAAGTGGAAGCAGTCAGAATCTCAATTACATGAGCCGGTGTCCTCCCCTTATTTCGGAATATCCCTGACTCCCATCCGATTTCACCATCCACATCCACCGAAATGTAATACAGCTCTGCCCTGTCATCCGCAATAAAATCTCCATCCGGCACCTCGCCAGTTTTCTCCAGAACCGGTCTGCGGAAACTGGTAAACTCCTTTGTTGTAGTGGTTCCATACAGCCATGCATCCGCATTCATCTTTGTCCGGTATTTTCCATACTCCGCACTAAGCTCCCCCACCGCCTTAGTCCCCATAAAAGGTCCGTTTATCTTTCCGTCTAAAGAACTTAAAATATGGCAGATCACATAAGGTCTTTCCATTGATCCATCACCCCAATTCTGCCCCATCTGAAAAGGCATTTCCCACTTTCTCTCCCAGCCTTACATACGCATTGTTTACTGGATCATAAGAAATCGCATCTAATTTTGCCATATCAATTACACCGCCGCTGTCAAGGATTTTCTCATCGGCATTTACATTGATAATCTCTCCGATGATATTTCCGTCCTCATTAACCTTTATAAACCTACACTCCAACGCCATGGGAAGTTCTTCGATCAGCGGTGCATCCACAAATTCGCTCTTTATGGTATGGAATCCTGCCTTCTCCATCTTGTCCGCAACTTCCTTTGCCGAAACCAGACCTACATAATCAGCCTCTTTCACATGGGCAGCATCCGCAAAACTAATGGTAAACGCTCCTCTTGCCTTGATATTCTGTGTTGTCTGATGATCCTCACTTAAGCACAGCACCACCTTGTCACTGTCATAAATACCACCCCAGGCAGCATTCATGGCATCTGCCCTGTCATTTTCATCGTAGCTTCCGATGATCAGCACCGGGAGCGGGTAAAACCATGTTTTTTTCCCAAAATTCTTTCTCATTGTCAGTTTCCTCCAGTTATTTTATTTGACTTACTTTTTTTTTACAATGCGGGAACCGCCGAATACTTCGGACATTTCCATCCGTCCCAGCGCATCGTCCAAAACCTTTACGTCCTCCGCTGACAGCCTTACATCAGCAGCAGCCATATTTTCCTGCATACGCTCCCGTTTCCGCGTACCGGGAATCGGAACAATCCATGGCTTTTTACACAGCATCCATGCCATGGAAATCTGTGCGGGTGTTGCATTCTTATTCTCCGCTATGGTGTAGAGCAGTTCCAAAAGTTTCTGATTCTGATCAATAGCCTCATCCGTAAACTGCGGCATATTACTCCGGTAATCATATTTTTGGTCAAACTGTACTCCTTTACCATATCTCCCTGTTAAAAATCCGTTTGCCATGGGTGAAAATGCTACCAGACCGACACCCAGCTCCTCCAGTACAGGGAAAAGTTCTTCATACTGCCTTGCCATCATGGAATAGCGGTTTTCCACAGCCGTTACCGGGCAGACTGCGTGCGCACGTCGAAGATATTCTTCATTGGCCTCCGAAATGCCCCAGTGCAGAATCTTTCCTTCTTTAATCAGTTCAGACATAGTGCCTGCCACTTCTTCCGGCGGTACCGCAGGGTCTATCCTGTGCTGGAAGTACAGGTCAATATAATCTGTCTGCAAACGTTTCAGTGAACCTTCCACCGAAGTACGAATCACTTCTGGTCTAGAATCCGGAACTAACGGATGGTTAACTTGGGAACTGTCCGTATCAAAATGAATTCCGAATTTACTGGCAATCTGTACCTGCCCACGCACCCATTTCAGTGCTTCTCCCACAAGCTCTTCATTCTGATGCGGATCTTCCGGTGTACCATAAACCTCAGCAGTATCAAAAAACGTATATCCCATTTCATATGCACTATGTATCATAGCAATGGCTTCTTCCCTGTCTGTCGGTGCTCCATAGGCATGGCTGAAACCCATGCAGCCAAGCCCCACAGCAGATACTTTAAGCCCTTTTCCCAATGTACGTTTATCCATTGTCTTCCTCCTTATACTCATTCCTTCTCTGGGTCAATTCCAAGATTCTTCACCCAATTCACGACTGTCTCGTCGCTTTCCGCCACCTCTCCACGGGACAGAACCAGTTCATTTCCCATCACCAAGGCATCCGGCTGTATCCGCGAAATTGTCTCCACCGTTTTGGAAGCCCGGCTGCCTCCATGGGTAATAAAGGGGATGATTGTTTTATCCCTAAAATCGTATTCTTCCAGAAAAGAATATACTGCCATAGGCAAGTCTGCCCACCAGTTTGGGTACCCCACGAACACATATTCATACTGTCCAAAATTCTCCACATGAGTGGCAAGTTCTGGGCGGAAACTATCCCCCTGCTCCTCCGCTGCCTGATCCACCAGAGGATCATGATCCAGAGGGTAGGGTTCTGTGGTTTCAATACGGAACATGTCTCCGCCGATGGTCTGCTGGATCAGCCCCGCCACATACTCGGTGTTTCCCAATTTCTCACTGTCCTTAACTACAACACTTGCACCAGCTACGGCATCCACTCCGGTAATATCCACATCCTCCGGTACGGAGAAATAGACTATCAGTATATTGGAGCTTGCTGTGTCGGTTCCCACGCCTGCCAGATCTTCTGACATTTCCGTACTTCCTTCTCCCAATGCCTCTCCCTGGGATGCCGCTGGAACATTCTCTGCGAACGATTCATAACTTACCCCGGATGTGTTGCCTGCATTGCTTTGATTGCCGTCACGATTGGCCCCACAGGCAGTAAGGCAAAATACCAATATCGCGCTTATCAATAATGCTGCTTTCTTTTTCAATCTCATGCCTCCTCCACTCTTTATTCTTCACCAAACTCCATATCAGAAATCTCGCCAAGTTCTATCGTTATGGTATCCCCATATTCTTCAAAAACAGAAACAGCCGATGTAATCTTCCCAATCGGCACTACGGGAACTACGGTCTGGTCGCGGCTCGCCTTATAGATCAAAGCGATTGAGGGTCCTTCATACCAATATGCCAGCGTTCCAAGTTCATATTCATATCCAGCCTTTGCGTATCTCGGAATATGCTCAGGCAGATCGAACGCCCTTGCAAAGTCCGGTGCAGGATGCCACAGTTCCACCGTCAGCGGAAGCATATCCGCAAAATCCCTTGATGTCTGGGTATCATATAGAACCCCCGATAATACCGTATCTCCAGCTGTAATCCGAATATGATACAGTTCCTCCAATGAATCCATATCTACCTCCTTAAGCCCGTCCTCAGACTCATCTTCCCACCCATATTCACTGCCGCATCCTGTAGCAGCACATATAAGTATTACATACAATAATGCCGCTGCTATCCGTTTCATTTCCAGTACCTCCGCTTTATTCCTTATGTATCAAAATCCTTCCCCCCTTGCTCCCGTATTTTTATAGTTGAAGTATAAACAAAACGAGACTCCAACAGAAGTCTCGTTTTGTTTATCAGTTTATACCCGCAGGTTATAGCTTATCAAGGCTTGTTCCGCCTGCTCCCTTTTCGGGAAAGTGTTGCCATTAACACCCCCACAAACCCTTTATTTTACTGCATTGCGGCCTGCGTTGCCACAAGAAAGCGTTTTACTGTCTCAGATGGGTGTGGTGAATGAAGCAGTCCATAAGGAATACTGTGTTCCCATTCCACCGGAATCACTTTCAGGAGCGGATGCACACTTGCCCATCCCGGAATTGCCAGCAGCACATCATTACTGTTTTCGCAACGGTTAAAAATACTCATGTTGTAAAATTCAAAATCCAGAATATGTATCTGATTATGGTTCTGTTGAAGGTCATCACGCAACTGATCAACATAATGGCTCCATTCCCGCCGCATCATCAACAGGTTTTCCCCATACAGATCCTCTATCAGAAGTTTATCCTTTGCGGCAAGGCGGTGGTGAATGGAAACCGCACAGCACAATGGCTCCCGTGAAAGCTGCAACCCTGCGCAGTTCCGTAAACTTAACATAGTTTCGTCAAAAATCCCGCCGACAATATCAATATTTTTCCCTAAATTTGCCAAAATCTCCCTGGCATTCTCCGGTGTGTTCTCAAATGGGATGATCTGGAACTTTATATCAGGACAGTGCTCCTGTATCTTCGGCCATATCTGCATCAGCAGTTGCGCCGGTGTCATTGGGGAAGATCCAATGCGGATCATGTTCGTATCTTCCTGCATGGCATTTTTTGCCCGTGTTACAGAATCCCTGCAATACTGGATAATATATTTTGTATCCTGGTATAAAGATTTCCCCGCTTTTGTCAGGGTCAGCCCCCTGTGTGTCCTTTCAAACAATTTTACATCTAAGGAGTTTTCCAACAGATTAATCTGCTTAATGACCGCAGTAGGCGTGATAAAAGACTCTTCCGCAGCTTTGTTGAAGCTGCCTGCATCCGCTACCCGCAGAAAAGTTTCAAGTTGAGGATTATACATCTATCCCGCCTCCTTCTGACCACTTATTTTTAATATACAAATGCGGTAAAAGAAAATGTTACAAGCTTCCACTCTTCTCCGGACTTACTGTATACCTCAGTCACAGCAAAGTGATGAGTTGTCGGCTTCCCATTCAGTAACAGACCATAATTGCAGTCTGTGATTACAACAGCAGTATCTCCATAGATATCGACATTCTGACTGTTGAATTTTATTTCTGTCGGTTTGAATTCACCGCTTGTATAGAAGCCAATTTCACGATCCAGCTTGCAGGTGATTCCGATATGCACAAAGTTACAATTTACAGTTGCGATCTCACGCATACCGGGCTCATCGGCCCTCTCCATTGCATCTCAAAGCTTTTTTGAAATCGCTAAGATTTTCTCCTTCATGGTAGAAATCCTTTCTTTAGATATAAATTATAAGTTACACAAATAAATTTTTCAATAGTCCCATGACAAATACAAATGCCATCACATAGACCAGATAAAGAACAAAATTCTTCGCGCCCAATACAATCTTCAGGACACCAAGGATTGTAATCTTTGTTGCCAGACCGGTTATCATAAAAGCGGCAAGGTAGGCATCCGAATGCCATATCAGGAAAAACTGGCTGTAAGAGGGATAGCTCCATACATGCAAAGCGGTGAGGCGATCCCCAGCATACTGGCAGGTACTACCCCGAATGCTCCCAGCATCGTTCCGCTTAAGGAACGCATCTCATCATGGATTAAAGCAAATCAAAGCAAATTAAAATCATTATTTCAATGATGCCTCTCATACCTATGCTGATAAAATGAGTAGGAGTATTGCCAAATTATCAACATACATGATGAACTGCCCCCGCCAAACAGGCAAAGACAGTTCATAGGCGATTACGCATCTGTTTTGACTTCATTTTAAAAAATCCAATAAATCTTCAAACTTTTTAATACAATAATCGGCTTTATCGTATTCACCGGCTTTACCAATTCCAGCAGCCAGCATATTTCCCGCCTTTGCCGCATCTATCCCGGCATACGCATCTTCTACAACAATACATTCCTTCGGGCATAATCCAAGATACTCTGCAGCTTTTAAGAATACTTCCGGATCAGGTTTGGACTTCGTAATATTCGTTCCATCTGAAACAGCATCAAACACTTCTGCAAGCGCGACCTTCTCCAAAATGAACCTGGCGTTTTTGCTGGATGAACCAAGGGCGATCCGGTAACCACGTCTATGTAATTCTGCCAAAGTTTCTCTCACCTGATCCGTCACATCATCCGGCGTCATGGCAGCAAGAAATTCCCTATAAATATTGTTTTTCTTGTCTGCCAATGCCTCTTTCTTTTTCTGTGACAAAGAAGCGCCTTTATAGCCTTCCAACACAATATCCAGACTTTCCATTCTGCTGACACCGCGTAAACGATGATTGACTTCCTCATCAAGGCAAAATCCCAATTCAGATGCCATCTGTTTCCATGCCTTGAAATGAAATTGATCCGTAAAAACAATCACTCCGTCTAAATCAAAAATAACTCCTTTTATCATTCGTTTATCCACCCGCCGTCATTGTCAAGTGCCGGAAACATAGCAAGAATTCGTTTAATGCAGCCATCCCTTACTAAAAAGACTTCACAAATCCTAAAGTAATGCGTTGGGCCTCTATCCAGTTTCGTCACCATGGTTGCATAGCTGATGACAATTCCTCTGGCTGGGTCAATGATCGGATAAGTAATATACTTTTCAGGAATGGATGTGTGCATTCCGGTGTCGCCTTTCAGATCTGCATTCCACTTAAAATCACCTCTGAAAGAATTCGAATGATTGGTAGTCTGATAGCCGTTTTCCGTGCGCTGGCAATCGGGATGAATATGCATGATATCCGGTCCCTCCGGGCCAAAGGATCCTCTCCAGTATAAATCCGCCTGTTCTATCAACTCTTCTCTGCTGCTTCTCTCTTCCTCGGGAACACACATTTCAAACATAAGATCCGGCAGATGAATTTCTTCCGGCATACAAAAAAAATACCTACTTCTGCCTGTTTTTGCCAGCTCTTCAATCTCTGTGACCAGTCCGTTTTCCACCTTTAACCTAATGGAAAAAGCAAAACTTTTATAAGTCAGATAGTCATCGATGGGAAACAGTTCCCTTCTCTCCCGCACTTCATTGGAACCCACGCCGACGAATACAATCTCCCCGGTCTCCGGATCTAAAAAGGTCTGTCTCTTCTGTATTACCAGAATATTATGCCAGAGTTCATTGTCTCCTGCTTTTCCCTCTATGCCATTGTATGTCGCACGATATCTGTCAGCCAACGAAAGCCTGCCTGTGTTCTTTTCCACAAGACATTCCAGATAGCGTTCCATTATCATAGCCAGTTCTTTTCTTTTTTTTAAATATTCATTCATCTTTCTTCAATCCTTACTCCTGTTTTACTGTAAACGGGCATCCCATCTGCCGCAGAATGGATCACATGGACTTTCCCCTTTAAATTCACTTCTTCCCATGATCTTTTCCAGTACCTCATCAAGTACCTCCTGATGTGAGCTGTAGGCATTGATATATGTCCTTACCCTGGGTACATCTTGAAGATGGTATGGATTTTCCACAGAAATAAATACTGTCGGGATGGATGTCAGGTAATGAGGACAGTTTGCGCCAAGAGGTTCCTCCCACTGTATCCTTACCGTTGTCTGATTGCTCCGTGTTGAAACACAAGCAAAATACACCATCAGGTCATATTTTCCGATATAATCAGTGGTTGGGGCGAGAAACCCTTCCATTCCTCTGGACGGATTGAATTCTGACACCTGAAACCCTTCCCCGATAAGCATCTGTTTAAATGTTTCAGCCTTATTTAAAAACCCATCATAGCCCGCTGTCTCAATCGGGAAATACATAACTCTCGGGTATTTTTGGGGGCTGAGCGGAAGAACACCTGGTTCCTCTTTCACCAGTGTAATGGAATCGTCTGCCAGTTCCCTTGCCCACCGATGGTACTCGGTCTTACCTACCGTTGTCTTTACCGCTTCCACTGAATATTCTATTTCGGATGGCAGATACAGTTTCAGGTGTGCTTTCATGGCAAGTATTCTTGTTACCGCTTCATCCAACCTCTCCGGTGTGATGATTCCATTTTTGTATCCCTCTTTCATGAAAGCAACATCTTCTTCCATATTGCGGGAAAAAAGGAATACATCTGCACCGGCCGCGATTGTCGCAGGCACCGACAGCTTTCGCGGCATTGGGATCGTAAACCCACTCATTGTCGTTGCATCTGTGACAACAAGTCCGTTAAAGCCCAATTTTCCTCTCAACAATCCCTGAATCAGTTCTTTCGATAACGTGGCAGGTAAAATATCCTTATCTTCAAGTTCCGGATTCAGCAATTTTGAATATGCCGGCTGCATAATATGCCCGACCATTACGGACATTACGCCGGAATCTATACATGCCTTATAGACTTTCCCATAAGTTTCATCCCATTCCTCTGTGCTCAGCGTATTAACGTTTGTCACCAGATGATGATCTCTGTCATCTACACCGTCCCCCGGGAAATGTTTCGCGGTTGCCGCTATACCCTCCTGCTGTAAATTGCTGATATAGGTTGAGCCGAGCAACGCCACATCCACCGGATCTGCCCCATAGGTTCTTACATTTGTAATAGGGTTTCTATAATTTAGGTCAATATCTACATCTGGGGCAAAAGTCCAGTTTACGCCCACACTCTTTCCTTCGCTTGCGCAAACCTGCGCCAATTTTCTGGCATACTCTGCCTTTTTATTTCCCGCAGCCGCAATCTGCATCTGATTTGCCATTTTTGTACCATTTGTGAGGGCACCTTGACCTCCTCTTTCCAAATCAGCTGCAATAAACATAGGTACTTTAAACTTCTTTATATGATTTGACAGTGTCACTGCCGATTCCATATCAAGGGGTCTGTACATGACACCGCCAAATGGTATAATTTTATAAAACTGTTCCAGCTCCTCAACAGATCCTTCCCTTATATTTACACAAAATAACTGCCCTATCTTTTCTTCTTCCGTCAGGTCATTCAGTGTCTTATAAACCCACTCAATTTCCGTGTCATTCAGATAAAAAGGCTTCTGTTTTAATAATTCTTTATCCATCTGTCACCTCATCTTCAGTACACTATCCTGGTATATGCCAGCGAAGCAAGTTTCCATGTATCCTCCTCAACAAAAACTTCTGTTACAACAAAAGGATTCACCACTTCATTGCCTTCCACAACCGCTGTCAGTTTCAGTTTATTTGTCACTATCGCTGTGTTTCCAAACATTCTCACAACTGTATCTTCAAAATCAACATGGCTATAAACAATTCTATCCGTCTCAATTGCTTCAACCTCTCCCTCACGGTCAAGGGTAACGCCCATATGTACATACAAACAGTCATCATATGCCGTACTTTTTATTTTCTCCACATTTTTTTCAATATATGCACTCCATATTTCATGAGAAAGTTTTTTCATTTTCTGCTCTATTGTCATTTCTGATTTCCTTTCTTATTTTCTGTGTGTCAATTAGCTACGCATTTTTGGAAAGTTCATATTCCCGATTAGCTGCCGCTGCATCTGCTCTCCTCTTCTTGAGCCTTCCGGTCAATCCCCTGTTTGCAGAGATACAAAGAATCAACAGAAGGAAAATACCTGTGATCACATTTCTCATATTACTGCTTAAACCTACCGCTACGAGTGCGATAGAAAGCATTCGCATCGTAAATGCGCCAATCGTAACGCCAAACACTATATTGCAGTATTTTGATAAAAATATCCCGATGTTCACCCCCATGATTGCATCAAAAATAACAGTCAGTGAAGCAAGGTTAGCCGGTGCCGATACTGTTGCGTTATTGGCCAGCATAAATGCCCCCGCGGCCCCCATAAATACGCCTCCGATCAAATAGGAAAAGAACTTCATTTTATTGATTTTAATTCCTGTACTTCTTGAGACACCCTGATTTGCCCCGATACATGCCAGATTTCTGCCAAATGCGGTTTTATTGATTACAAGATACATGATCGCAACACCCATAATCAGTATCACAAAACAATAGGGTGCTCTGGCAATAAAAGTTATGTCGTTTGTCACATACACCTGTCCTCCAAATACGCTCTGTGCCAATGCTTCATATACCATGCACAAACCGATGGAAAGAACAAGTGACGGGATTTTAAGCGCGTTGTATAATAAACCGGTCACAACTTCAATCAGCAAACCCGTCAGCATACAGCAAAACAGCATACCATATCCCCCCAGATTGAAGTTTACTGCGAGACTCCCTCCGATGATGGCGGCGCAGTACACTACTGCACCGCCCGAGAAGTCCCACATGCCCATGGTCATATTTGCCATAAGACCCAAAGCTAGGAAAATGGAAAATATGGACTGATATACATTTAACAGCATTGTACCGGGCTGACCGAATCTGCCTTTACTCAAAACATAGAACACGATGTATACCAGTAGCGGTAAAGCTAATGTCTGACAACATCTGATTACAAAACTTTTCATTTTCTTTTCCATTTTTATATCCATTCCTTTCGCGC
>BLLW01000034.1 GCA_011959285.1 Lachnospiraceae bacterium
ACGACGGGGAGCCATTTGAAGAATTTGAAAAATTTCTCGAAGAACATATAGATAACGGCAAATTATCTTTTGACGGAATCTTTTGCGTGACAGACAGCCTTGCTTACTCTATCTTAAAAACTTTGCGCAAACTGAATCAACGAATTCCGGAAGATGTGCAAATAATCGGCTTTGACGGTATACGATACTTTGGGGACAAGGATTACGCATGTTCTACAATCGTACAACCTGTATCAGAGATTGCTGAAATGTGTGTGGAGCTCCTGCTGCAGGAAAATATGCTCGCCAAACCGCCCCTTGTCTGCCTCCCTGTTTCCTATGCATACGGAGGGACCACGGCAGAAACCTTCAAAGAACAGGAGCAATAATACCATGCGTATAGGAAATCTGGAAGACTTGGATCGAGCCAAAAAACATGGACATCCGGAAGAATTTGAAATAGCGCCGGAAGACGAAGAATCCGAAAAGCAAAAACAATATAAAAAATGGAAAAACTGGTGGTATTACCATAAATGGCACGTCCTCTGCGCTGTTATTGTGCTGGGAATCGCTGTCAATGTAGTCGGAAATGCTCTAGGGATTTGGACGAAAGCTCCTGACTTCCAAATTGCATACATCGGAAGTGCAGAGCTCCCGCCAAGCACAACCGCCGCCCTGGAACAGGCATTTTCATCTATTGCATCTGATTTTAACGATGATGGCGAAATCATTATTCAGGTCAATCAATATATTGATGGCAGCCAAAATCCAGACGCAGAAACCGCTTATTATAAATATGCTTCTGAAATTTCTCTCATCGGCGATATTTCAAGTTGTGAGAGCTACTTTTTTCTGATGGAGAATCCACAACATTTCCAACAGGAATTCCAGCTTCTTGCTGCTCCAGACGGAAGCTGCCCAGATTCTGTCGATTACTCCATTGAAGACAAAGTAATTCTATGGTCGGATTGTGCGGCTCTCTCTGAGCAGGAACTGGGCACCTATTCAACCATTATCTTGGGAGAATCCGTAACTGGAAGTAACCAAGATTTTCTTTCCGGTCTTTACCTTGGAAGGAGATGCTTTTTTACCGACGACCTGACAGACCATGCTGAACAATGCAGCAATCTATGGGATTTGCTATGTAACAGATAGCAAAACATGTACATTAGAGCTTTTCAACCGCTTAATAATTGTAATCAAAGGAGGCAGACTATGAAATTCAAATATATGCTTTGCATACTCTGTACTGCATTTATGCTGACGGGATGTGCTCATACCTCTTTACTTTCCCAGGGAGCAAAGGAAGATACATGGACTGATTCTGGTTTTGTAACAATTGGTCACCGCTTGACAGTCCATAATACAGATCACAATATGACGCTGCTTGAAAATATAGACGTCCTGTCTGCAGATGGTCTGTATTATGCCACTTGGACAATGGGTGATTCAGAACCTTATGAGAACAGCGAAGGAGAAACGGTTGATTTATACGATGCGCACCTTTATCTTTTATTAGGAGAATTTCCAGCCATCCAGGATGCCCAAGACAATATGAATAAATGGATTACTGCCGGAGAATCCAATTACGAAGTGCTGTCAAAAGAAGAAGCTGTCTGTAACGGGCAGTCATACACCCTCATCACTTACAACTGCATCAGCGATGATAACCCCTATGCCCACGGCGTATCTGCCTTTGCCACCTGCCAGAACAGCGCCGTGTGCATAGAATTGACATGCAGAGAGACTTTTGAACAAGATTTAAAAACGCTTCTAATCGATTTTCTTAACAATTGTACTTACAGCGATGAATAATTTTTATGCATATCTTCTGCAATAGGACACCATCGCTCCAGCCAGAAATACCGGAATCTTAATTATTCCCACAAAAAGCAGCACATCCACATTCCAGAAAGAAGCCTTTCCGATATGCAGGAAAATAAAGTCATACATGGAATACAAAAGAGCATTTCCAAGCCCGATTCCTCCGCTTGGCAGAAGGCAGGAAAGCCAGTCCCCAAGAGCCCCTGGCACCCCCATCACATACACGATTGTCGGCAGCAATACCCCAAAAATTCCCAGCGCCACCGCAGAAACGTTATCTTTTGCACTGGCAGAAATCAGCAGTGTAAACCCAATAGTGGAAAGGAACAAAATGAGTCCCCCAAGCAAGTTTACCCATTGCAGCTGTCCTATATTAAAAGAAGGCAATGATGTAACGGAAAAAATCATCTGCATGGATGTCTTCGTGCCATCCCACCCAAAGAAAATATTAGTCAGAAGAATCCAAATCGCCCCACATATCAGATAGGCGCTTCCAGTTATGATAAAGGATGCAAGCACCTTTATACCGGCAATCTTCATACGACCATGCATAGT
The DNA here is from genome assembly GCA_011959285.1 of Lachnospiraceae bacterium. Classification (GTDB taxonomy): domain Bacteria; phylum Bacillota; class Clostridia; order Lachnospirales; family Lachnospiraceae; genus Suilimivivens. Next base: position 2,359 of record BLLW01000034.1, read on the forward strand.
GCATCGAAGGATATCATCTGCCTTCGTCTGATAATCTGAAGAAAAGACTGTTGCCGTGATAATAACGCCTAAAATTGTCATGAGAAAAATAAGCAATGTCTCATAATCCATAGAATTGCTGGATGCGCCATAATAATACTGATATGGCAGGCACACCTTATCAAATTTATGAAAGGCGGCTTCTTTGGCCGATGAATAATCTTTTTGCTCCATATCCATAACCGAAGCCAGTCTTTTTGGAAGCATCTCATAATAATCCTCTATTTTGTCCAGATCAAGATCCCGCACACCGGGGGCAATTCCCGTCTGCTCATCCGCGAATGCCTCCTTTATTCCCTTAATAAATGGTCTGTATTCTGCCAGCCTTGCATAAAAGACCCCGGCTGGAATTTCGTTTCCATAATCAGAATCATAAGCCTCATATACTTCCTGATAAACCGTCGCCGCTTGCTCTAAATTTTCCTCCGTCACTTCTCCGAACAGTTCATTTTTCTCCTGAAAATATCTCACTGCCTCAAAACCTGTAATTTCAAATTCTTCTCCATTTTCATCCGTTACCACAGCCCCTTCAAAGGTCACCGGCAGATATGCCATAAGCACTGCCAAAGCAAACATACAGCACAACAGCAGCCATGTAATTTTTGTCGTTATAACCCTTTTGATTTCAAGTCCTAATAGCCTCATGCCCTCACCTCCTGGGGAAACATCCAAAGATACAGATCCTCCAGCCGGGGATCGGCACACACCGCATGTCCCGTCTGGGGTTCATCCGACAGATACCGAAGAGAAATCCTTCCATCCGACTCGTTTTTTATATTTACAATTCTGAGACGCTGCTCCCATTTGGGAAACTCTTCCTGGCTGACGGTACAACTATAAACCTTTCCCTCCACCATTTTCACCAATTCCTGGGTGGTTCCCACCGCAATGATTTTTCCGTTTTTAATAACTGCATTTTTATTTGCAATGTACTCCACATCTGGCACAATGTGGGTGGATATGAGCACAATCCTTTCCTTTGCAAATTTGGAAAGAAGGTTTCTAAAGCGCACCCGCTCGCCAGGGTCTAATCCACTGGTAGGCTCGTCCAAAATAAGCACTTCCGGATCATTGAGCAGTGCCTGGGCAATTCCCACCCTACGTTTCATCCCACCTGACAATTTTACAATCTTCTTTTTTCTCACATCAGATAAGGTAAGCAGTTCCAGGAGTTCCCCTATCTTATCCTTTGCCTCCTTTTTGGGCAGCCCCTTTAGCGCCGCCACATATTCAAGATAATTCAAAACCGTAAATTCCGGATAAAATCCAAACTCCTGAGGCAGATATCCGAAAATATTCCGATACTCTCCCCCAAGGCTCTGAATGGAAATGTTATCATATAAGATCTCACCGGCAGTAGGTTTCATGATTCCCGCAATCATCCGCATCAGAGTGGTCTTTCCCGCACCGTTAGCGCCCAGCATTCCCCATACCCCCGGGGTCAGCGTAAGGGAAACATCATCCACTGCAATTTTATCCTTATATCGCTTTGTGATATGCTCCAATTTTAGCTCCATAAATTTTCTCCTTTCACATAAACAGCGTTTCCTCGGGGCACTTCACCATCCGAGAACACTGATAGATAAAGCAGACCGATAATATAGCACCCGTACATACGAACAACGTCAAAAATCTCCCGTCAAACAGCCAGGGCGCCACATAATAACTCACAGAAAAAAGCGCAAGCAATGTGCCTGCATAACCTAGATAAGAAAAATGCAGTTTCTCCGGCGAGGCATTTTTAAGAAAAAGCAGCGCGCCATCGCCTGTAAGCAAAAGGGGAAGCAACACATAGACCAGCATATAGCCGTTCACAAACTGTCCTCCGCAACCAATGATCCATACGATAGCCGCAATTACGATTTCCCCTCCAAAAAACAATAAGAATCGGCAAATCAGAATTCTCCTGATAGAAAAATAAGCAGCTCCTTCTATTTCCACCATCCCAAAACGAAATGAACGGTATATAAACGGCAGCAAAAGCATAGATGCTCCCACTGTCGCACAGCTTAAAAAAAAAGCAATTTTTCTTGGTGTAAAAAAATAAGAATCCATAAAAAGCTCCCGTAAGACAAATCCCCCCAAAATTGCCATCACAATTTCCAATCCCCAAATACGCATACCTATAAATCGGATTTGAGAAAACAGCAATTTTCCAAATCCCATTCTCTCATTTCTTTTTCTTATCCTAAACTGCACCTTTACCAAAAAAAGCAACTCATTCATCTGGGTCTTAGAAACCACAGCCGCTCCGCCTGATAATGCATTCCTCATTTTTTTGTTGAAAGTACTGTCCGTCATCATTTTTCTCCTTTCAGCTGCATCTCAATCCGTCTCAACGCCGTTCTAAGCCTTGACTGCACCGTCCGCATGGGTATCCCCAATACCTCCGAAATTTCCCGCATCTTCAAATTCTGACGAAAGCGCAATAGAACAATCTCCTGGGATAGATCGTCCAACTCCCGCGTATATGCTCTTATTGCAAGCATCTCCTCGATTTCTGTAAATCCTCCGTCATCATACGAAATTTCTTCCTCCATTACATCCAGCGGTATTCTCTTCGACCACTTGCTCCTTTGCATATCCCTGCATGTATTTAAAGCAATCTTATATAAAAAAGCTTTAAACTTTCCTGAAAATCCACAAGCGCCTACATAATTTATTGCTTTCAAAAAGGTTTCCTGTGCCGCATCCTCCGCTAGATATCGATCCGGCGCATGCCAGATACAATACCTGAGAATATCCGGATAGTACAAACAAACCAGCTGTTCTAATACGGATTCATCTCCCTCCTTTAATTTTTTCAATAACATCTCTTCACGCATCAAGATTTACTCCTTTTAGGGCGTCCCCTGTTTATTATAACGAATTACAAAGCCCAAAATGATTTTATACAAAATACATTTGTTCATGAAAGTATTGGCTATGCATCCGCAATTCGCCGTTGTCCATCGCATGCATTATTTAGGATGAGATCAATGCATTCCATGAAGAAATTCTAACCATATAGACACATATTGCTATTTTTTGACATATAATATTCATATAACTGTTCTGAAATCATAATCATTTCACGAACAATGATAAAATAAGAAGTTACTCTCAAAAATAAAGGAGAAAAATGGCTAAAATAGCAGAATGGAACAAACAGTTTAGCATAGGAGTTGATTCCATTGATGATGCGCACCGAAAGCTATTTTCAATAGTACGCAAGTTGATTCATCTAAGCAAGGAAGAAAATAATGGACAATGGGCTTGTGCTGAGGGTGTAAAATATTTTAAAATCTATACCATAGAACACTTTACCGATGAAGAAGCATACATGCAGTCCATCAATTACAGTGGATACGAAATGCACAAACGCCTGCATGATGATATGCGTTATAAAACAATCCCAGCTCTTGAAAGAGATTTATCAGAGTCAAACTATTCTCAGGAATCGATTCAGCATTTTCTTGGCATCTGTCTTGGATGGCTGACCACTCACATCATGATTGAAGATCGTGCCATCACAGGAAAAATTTCAAACAAATGGAAAAAAGACAACGCTGGTGAAGATATGAAAGCCTTGGAGGATGCGCTCGTCGAAACTTTAGAGGAAATTTTTAGATTGCAAACAGAAATTGTCAGTGAACATTATGGTGGAGAAAATTTTGGCAATAGCATCATCAACCGATTAACCTATCATTCAAAAGAGGGAACACAAATACAGTTATTTTTGGACTTTGAAGAAAGTTTGGCTCTCCATATTGTAAGCTCCATGCTGGGCATGCATTTGAAGAAAATGGATAAACTGGTCATAAATGTTGTCAAGGAACTTTCACAGCAAATTGCAGACCAAGTCGCTGTTCACCTTCACTTATCTTCCCAATATAAGTTAGATAGCAATCATATAATGACAGCAGAACAGTTTCAACAAGAATTTTCCACAACATACTTTGATTACAACCTGCTGCTTAACACGGGAACAGGATACTTCGCCTTCTGCATTCAATTAGAATAATCATATAATTTCTTTAAAAAATAAGTGCGGCAGAATCTTTTCTTTCCTGCCGCACTTATCGTATATTTTACAACTTATTTTTTATTGAAAATTTATCGCTCTCCTTAAATGGACTAAATAATACCGGCATAGCGAGCACTTCCCTGCACACTATATTCTCCGGTAGCCGTATAGCCACTTGCCGCATTCGCCTGAGTGGTCATATAATAATCTACCAGTGATGCATTGGTGGCAACAGAAGAACCATAGTCCTTGAAAAATTGCTGTACCTTAGACATATCTGCTTTCTTAAATGTGTCCTCATCAATCTTCATTCTGCCCTTGCGGTCCACACTGATTCCAAACTGCTTAAGCACATCCTCACTGCGTGCTGTCTTCTCTCTGATGTAAGACAAGTTTGCTAATACACCGGAATTTGAACTGGATTCGGCAGCATCAAACATCTTGTTGTAATTGCTTACAAAACTCTTTGCCGTGGCAAAAATTTTATCGACATCATATTTATTTGTCTCATTGCCATCCTTATCCTTTACCTTTTCATACAATTTGTCAGATGCAAGCGCCTTGCCAGCTTCCTTGAGGGATACAGCAGCTGAACCTGTCGTGTTGTTCGTCTGGGTATTATCTGTAGCATTCGTACCTGTCGAGGTACCTGCAAACTGGACACGTGATGCAATCATAGAACCATAACTCATGAGATTATCGGGTGAAAACAGTTCCTGCACTTTAGAAGTGCCTGCTGCCTTCAGCTTAGCTTCATTAAGCTCAAGTGTCCCATCTGAATTAATTGTTACACCGATTTCCGAAAGCTTATCCGCGTTGGTAGCCGAACTTCTCATCATATTTGCCACATATGCCGTCTTATTAGATAATGTAGAACCTTTTGCTGCATTCACAACGTTATTATAATCTGACACATAAGATTTTACCGCTGAAACCACCTTGTCTTCTGCGCTCTGACCCTTTTCCGTGTCTGTATACGTTTTGTCACTCTGTAATGCCGAAACAGAACTCTTTAGGCTCGAAAGACCCATTGTCAAATTACCATTTGCCTTTTGCACATCTTTGGAAACCTTCGGATTCTTCTTCTCTTCCAGAATTCTTTCAAGAACATTGTTCGAGCTGTATTTCTTGCTGCTCGCCGTCGTGCTTGAACTCTGGCTTACGCCATAGTAAGATTTCATAAGCTTACCATAGCTGCCATTCTTAATACTGGCATAGTCTGAGAGGAAATTCAAATTCCCCATTCCTCCACTAGACGAAAGGCTTTGGAATAAATAAGAACTATCCTGATTGTTACTTACATTAATGCGAATACCCATTGTCATCACTCCTTTGAATAAAATATGGACTTCCATGTCCTTACGCCTGATATAAACAACATATCAACGCAAAATATCTATAGTTAATATTAATATAGCATCTGCATTGCAAGATTTCAAGATGGTTTAGGAAAAATCAATATCATCGTAACGAAAAGTGATGTCCATGTAATAAGTTTCTTTATCTCTCCTTTTCCTAGGTATATAATGTTTCAACAATTCTTCATTATGAAGATAAACTGCATGAGAATCTTTGTCATTTTTATTTCTAGCAAATATAATAATTAATGCAACCAAATTTCAGATACGACTACCACTACTACCATATATTATCCTCTCCGCCTTCTATCCTTCCCCTTACAATACACCACCGCCGTCAACGTACTGACAAACGTCGCTACAATCGCCGGCGCAATAATCCCCGCCGGATTTACGCTCCCATACTGCTGCCGGTACGCAATCATATTCACCGGTATCAATTGCAACGAAGAAATATTCAATATCAAAAACGTACACATCTCATTGCTGGCAACTCTTCCTGTCTTTCCAACTGTTGCTTTACCTTCACACAAATACTCCGGATTCCCTCTCTCCGCCTCCAGTTTCGCCAACTCCTCCATGGCCTTCAGCCCCGCTGGCGTGCAAGCCCAGCCCAGTCCCAAGATATTAGCAATAATATTCATAGAAATGTAATCCCTCGCCTTATGCTTCTTCGGCAAGCCAGGAAACATAAAGGAAATAAACGGAGACAATCCATTGGTGAGCCGTAAGATTAAACCGGAACTCTCCGCTATCTCCATAAGCCCCACCCACAGCGCCATAATGCCAGCCATGGCAATACAAAGCGACACTGCTTCCCCTGCACTGTCCAGCGCCGCTTCCGTCACCTCCTTCATATTCCCGTTAATGGCGCCAAAAAGAATACCCATGATAATCATTGCTGCCCATATATAATTCAGCATATATAATTTCCTTTTCCTCTTTTTAGAATCATATGTCTTTTTACATCAAATTATTTCCACTGAAATTCCTTTTTACCGCCTTATATCCTATAGAAAATTTATGAATTTTCTATTATAATGGATAAATATAATTGCATTTAATCTTAAAATATTGAAATCAAAGCTTAGGAACCATAATTATGTTACATACTTTTAATTCAATCAGATACCGCATCCTCTTTTACAGGGGCAGTCTGATTTGTAAAATTTCATATTTTCTTCTTCTTTTCTGCATGATACCCTTCTGCCAAGGATGCCACAAAGCGCCTGAACCCTATGTTTCACCTTCTACGACGATTCGGGACAACACACCTGAATGTCTGGTTCCTTCTGCAGACGGTACCCATAATTACGTCAATGCTTACATTGCCCTTGATACTTCTCATATGGATGATGGGTATATCATGGCGGCTTATCTTGGAACCAGTTCCAAAGTAAAGCTTCAACTCAGCGGACCAGACTACATGACTTACACCTATGATTTGGCAAGCAGCACTTATGAGGTGTTTCCTCTCTCTGCCGGAAGCGGCAGCTACACAATCGGTGTTTTTGAAAATATTAAGGATGATTTGTATGCTACCGTTTTTTCGACGACTATCGAAGCAGATATTGCCGCCCCAATGAATGCGTTTCTTTATCCGAATCAATACGTCAAATTCGATTCCTCCAGTCAGGTCGTGAGCAAAGCACAGGAATTAGTAGCACAGGCGCATGATGATTTGGAAGCAATCAATTTTATATACAGCTATGTAGTTTCCAACATTACTTATGATTATGATAAAGCAGAAAACGTACAGAGCGGGTATATTCCCAATGTAGACGAAATTCTGGATTTAAAAACAGGCATCTGCTTAGACTATGCCGCTGTCATGGCAAGCATGCTCCGCTCCCAGCGAATCCCCACCCGCCTTGAGGTTGGTTATGCCGGAGATGCCTACCATGCATGGATCAGCACCTACGTAGAAAACCAAGGATGGATTAACGGCATGATACAATTCGACGGGCAAAACTGGTCTATCATGGATCCCACCTTTGCCGCAAATGCAGGGGAAAAGGAAATTGAAAATTTTATTGGCAGCGGCGGTAATTACGTGACCAAATATGTATATTAATTGGAGGATTTTCGTTATGGAAAAGCAAAAGTTATTATCAAATGTAGAGATCGCATCCTTTTGCCGGCAGACCGCACTGATCATTAAAGCTGGCATCACTCCTGCCGAAGGCATGGATATCCTTGCACAGGATACAGTCAGCGGCGAAGGGCAGGACCTAATCAACAGTATCGGCGAGATATGCAAAGCAGGAGAACCTTTCTACCATGCAATCGAGTCAACCGGTGTCTTTCCTAATTATGTTGTAAAGCTGACGGCACTGGGAGAAGAGTCGGGCAATCTAGATGCCGTATTGACATCCCTTGCTGCCTATTATGAGCGGGAACAATCTATCTCTGAAAATATCAAATCCGCCGTTACCTATCCCTTAATTATGATTGCAATGATGTTCGTTGTCATTTTGGTTTTGGTGGTAAAAGTCCTTCCCATCTTTCAGCAGGTATTCATCCAACTGGGAACAGAAATGACGCCCCTTGCCTCCAGTCTTTTGTCTATCGGAAATACCTTGAGCAAGTATGCCATCGGTATCACCATAACCCTTTTTGTCCTCATTGGTGCCTGCCTTGTTTTATATAAGACAAAATCGGGCAGGAAAAGAATTACTCGTTTCTTCTCCCGTTTCCCCCTGACCAAAGGATTTTATGAAAAGATAGCCGCCGGTCGATTTGCAAGCGGTCTATACCTGACCTTTACCAGTGGTATGGATACCTATCAGAGCCTTGACATGATTTCAGAAATTGTTGAAAATGAACAGATGCAGACAAAAATCAGCAAATGCAAAGCTATGCTGGACGAAGATTCAAATTTGCCGGAGGCGCTAGCCAAATCAGAAATCTTTTCCAGGCTTCATTCCCGCATGGTTGCAATTGGTTTTCGTTCCGGCTCCATTGACACAGTAATGAAGCAGATCTCCCAAAATTACGAAGCAGAGACAGACCGGCAGATTAATAAAATTATTTCCATTATTGAGCCCACACTGGTAATCCTGCTTTCCGTCATTGTCGGCATCATTCTTCTTTCCGTTCTGCTGCCGCTGATGGGTATTATGTCCAGTATTGGATAAAAGGAGGCTATGTATGAATCGGTTTACTACTCAGGAAAAGAAAAAGCACTTTCACTTACCCCATATCAGATTTACTTACTTAATTGCTCCTGTTGTACTTATTATTTTTGTTTTGTCCCTGTCCCGCATTGGAAATTCCGCCGTCATCAGACAACGTGAAAGCCTTGAAACAGCATTAAATCGAGACATAATTCACTGCTACGCAGTGGAAGGATTTTATCCGCCAAGCCTTTCCTATATAGAAGAGCACTATGGGCTTACCTATAACCACGATCTATTTTTTGTCGATTACCAGCCCATCGGCTCAAATATGAGACCCGATATCACCATTATAATGAGATAATGAGGACCTGCCATGCAAGAAAATCAACAAAAACATATTATTGATACTTTATTTGTAATTGCTCTCTTTTGCCTATTTGCCCTCTCTGCCATCTTTCTCATTACAATAGGCGCCAATATCTACGGTAAAACTGTAAATAATATGGAGGATAATTTTAACAGCAGAACTGCTCTTGCTTACATCACCGAAAAGGTGCGGCAATCTGACAATGCAGATTCTATATCCGCAGGAACCTTTCAGGAGTGCCCTGCTCTTGTCATTACCTCCAGAATCGAAGATACAGAGTATCTGACTTATTTATATGAATATAATGGCTACATAAAAGAAATTATGGTCCGCAAAGGAATGACCTTAGATCCAGCCATAGGACAAGATATCATAGCAGTTTCGGACTTTAGCCTGACTCCCATAAATGACCATCTTATGAATTGTACAATTGCAATTGACGAACAACAAAGTTACAGTTTATTCATCTCTGTACATTCCGGAGGGCTGACCAATGAAAAATAAATCTTCTAAATCCGGTCTGTTTTTAATGGAAATGATTTTATCTATCCTATTCTTTTCCTTATCCAGCGCTGTCTGCGTGCAACTGTTTGTGAAGTCGCACTTAATCAGCCAGCAGAGCGTAGATTTAAACCGCGCAGTAGAATACTGCCAAAATGTTGCCGAAGCCTTTTACGGATGCAATGGGGATTTGGCTGAGATGATGTTTCTATTTGATAACAGTTCTCAAGACCCTTTAGATGATTCTACTTACCTGCTGGATGAACAACCTTATACCATTTCTGTTACCGTACAGGAAAAAGACAGTATATTAACTTGCAGTATTGCCGTATATAAATCCTCTGACATAATTTATGATTTGGAAGTACATCTTTTCCCCCAAAAGGAGGCTCCACATGGAAACTAAAAAAAGATCGGGAAGCAGCATAGGCGCATCTTCCCTTCTGGTTATTGTCGTAGTTGTTTCTCTCGTATGCTTTGCCGCTCTTTCTATCACGAGCGCCAGTGCAGACTTGCGTCTCAGCCAAAAGCTTGCAGAACGCACTTCCACTTATTATACTGCCTGCAATGAGGCACAGAATACGCTAAAATCCCTGTCCACCAGCTTCTCTTCCATTTATAAGGATAGTATCAGTGAAGATGATTATAACCAAAAAATAAAAAAATCTTTTTCAGACTCCCTCACCTTCTCCTATCCTATAAATGAAAATCAGATTCTGCAAGTAAGCGTTTCTCCCCTTTATCCAGAAGACCCTTCAGGAGACTTTCTTCAAATCACCTCCTGGCAGATTATCAATATAGCATCACCTGAACTGGATGAGTCTTTACCTGTATTTCAAATCGAATAGGAGAAATTTCTCTAAACAGAGAAATTTCGACCTCTCACGCCACCGTGCATACGGTTCCGTACACGATGGTTCAATCAACTTAATAAGTAACACACCTTTCGGTGTAGTAGTCTAACATTGAGACTAATCCGAACTGGGTTAGTCTCTTTTTATTAATGGCTAAATTTACTGTCCTGCCTCTGCATATGCGGGCTATTCGTCTGCCGTTATATGCTGTCAGCCTTGCAGTATCTTTATCCACTCCTGGCTTTATTATGATATGCTCTGTTGAGATTATCGCTGGATAGTATCTGCTCCATTATACTACTTGCGTCCATGCGTTCTTTCCTTTCCGTCTCGCTTGATCTGACCACCCTTTTCCCGGTTGGTTACAGCAGATGTTGTCATTTCTGCAATACGAGATATACTCAAACTAATTGATTGTTTACCCCTTCGCTCCATCTCCATTACAGAGACTTCCTCACTACTATGGGCTCGGCTGACTTCTCACAGTTCGTTGTTACTAGGCAGATGAAACCTCTGTGAGACCTTCACGCTTAAGGTGCGCTCTCTTTCTCTCCATACATCCGCCACATTTACTCTACTACTACAAAAGTGATAGTTATTAGACTTCGTTGATTTTTGCCAACTTATCTCTCGTAGCCTAGGCTTATATGTGATTTCTGTCCGTCGGACCAGAGATTTTCCTAACTTACAGCTTCCTCCAGATTCCATCTCACGATGGACACCCTTGCTGTTCAGCTATACACTTCCCACTATCTGGGCGTGTTCGGGACTTTCATCCGTTAGAGCGCGCCCATGGCGCACAAGCAAAAAATAAGCGCCGGCTTATGCCGGCGCCTCGATGTAAATGTTAGAAACCAAATTCCTGTGCCCAGAACCACTGTCCATTGCTTCCAATATGGATTGCAATTGCACCTGAGGTAAATTCTGTATCCATGATATTCGCCTTATGTGTAGGGGAATTCATCCATGCTGTCACTGCTTCATCAGCTGTTGCATATCCCTTTGCAAGATTCTCACCATACATCAAATTACTATTTACCGTCCACCAATCAGTACCATCAGGTCTGGTATGGGAGAAAGATTGTGATGCTTCTACTGCCCTTACCGCGGATGCCTGCTCAAGACCAGAATTCCAAGTAAGTGCGCCAAGACCAGCTTCCTGTCTCTTTGCATTTACAAGATCAAATGCAGCTTTTGCCGCTGCCTGAGAATCTGCATTTCCTGAAAGTGCACCTGCAAGGCTGACCATCTCGGGTTCAATATAAACAACTCCATCATCCGGAACGCTCTCATCTCTGGCTGCTGCCTCATTCGTAACAGATGCGTCCCCCTTCATTGCTACATTGTAATAAACGATGCCCCCTCCTACAAGAGCAAGTACAAGCGCTAAGCAAATTGAAATTTTAGTAATTTTAGCTTTACTCATACCTTTATCTTCCTTTCTTTCTATTTTTATTCCCTATTTATTTGGGATTTCAGTTGCTTAACTATATACTACTACAAAAAATGAAAAAAACAAGTACTTTTTTACTATTTTTTTAGGAATAAATCTTTTTCGTCATTTTTACTATATATCTTGCGAAAGCAGGAATTGATATACGTCACGTTTACTTATTCCTCTGTCAGCTGCCACTTTCTTCATTGCTTCTTTTCTCTCAAATCCCTGATTTTCATACATATTCATGTGCTCATTGATGGAAATCCTTTGCCAATTTGCCTGTTCGCCTTCTATCAGACTCCTTCGGTCAATTCCTTCTACCACTAGCACATATTCCCCCTTCGGTTCATGATCTTCATAAAAATCAAGCGCTTTCTCGAAAGTTGTCGGAAAAACTGTTTCAAACCGCTTAGTCAGTTCCCTGCACAACGTAATGCGGCGCTCTCCTAATACCTGATACAATTCTGTAAGTGTTCTCTTTAAATGATGAGGTGCCTCATATACAATAATCGTGCGCGTTTCCTTTTCCAACTCTTCCAGAATCAATCGCTTTTCCTTCTTATCTGCGGGCAAGAACCCTTCAAAGCAAAACCTCCTAGCAGAAATACCAGAAAGTGTAAGTGCTGTAATCAGGGCACAACATCCCGGAAGCGAAGTGACAGGTATACCTGCTTTTAAACATTGATCTACAAGCACTTCCCCCGGATCTGATATGGCAGGTGTACCTGCATCTGTAATCAGCGCAATATTCTTCCCTTCCCTGATCCAATCCACAATTTGCCTTGCCTTTTCTATTTTATTATATTCATGGTAACTGGTCATAGGAGTTTTGATTTCAAAATAATTGAGCAGCTTAATACTGTTTCTCGTATCCTCAGCCGCAATCATATCCACTTCTTTCAGCGTGTCTAACACACGAGGTGTCATATCACGCAGATTCCCTATGGGAGTTGCACATAAGTACAAAGTTCCAGTCATGTTTTCTCCTCTTCTTTAATATCCATAAATATCATAAATTTCATCCGTATACACACCTGGTTCTTGATAAACAATCAACGGCTTTTCCACCGTTATACGCGCCTTTCCACCCCGACTTGCTTCTAAAAGCACCATATTTGGCTCCTTATCCACAAAGGGGTGAACCAATTTCATACGTTTTGGTTCCAGCCTATACTGGCGCAAAAGCACAATAATATCCGCCAGCCGGAAAGGTCTATGGACCATATAAAAATTACCGCCTGGTCTTAGCAATCTGCTGCTCTGGCTAATCACATCTTCCAATGTGCACAAAAGCTCATGCCTGGCAATCGCCTTCGGCGCTTCCGGGTTGGTAAGCCCGTGATGTTCCGTCATATAAGGGGGATTACAGGTCACAACATCAAAAGAAGCAGCGCCAAAGAGACTGACTGCTTCCTTGATATCACCGGTTATAATTTCAACTTTTTCCTCAAGTTCATTCAGTTTCACACTGCGCGACGCCATATCCGCACTGTCCGGCTGAATCTCCAGCCCCGTTATATGCGCTGCCATTGTTTTTGCCGCCAAAAGAATCGGAATAATTCCTGTTCCGGTTCCTAAGTCAAGAACTTGATCCCCTTCCTTCGCCCTTGCAAATCCGGAAAGAAGAACTGCATCCATGCCAAAGCAAAACCTGTCGGGATCCTGAATGATCTTGTAATTGTTTCTCTGTAAATCATCGATTCTTTCATTCTCTTTTAAGGATATCATATCCTATACCTCCGCCGGATCTAATTATCATCCAGCTTTGATCTGCCTTCTTCTCTCTCCAGTTTTTCAAGTTCTTTCAATTCTTCATCCTGTACATCTATCTTATTGTGTTTGTGTCTGCGCTTAAACCTCAGCTGTTCCACCCGATATTCCTGGATTTCTTTCTCGTCTCCCACATCCACCACTACCTTGACCAGCTGACGAAGCACATTGACACTGTGCACCTCGCCTTTCAGCCCGTCCTCGGTGGTTACATGATCCCCCACATTAGGCAGCCTGCGGTTAAGTTCCTCGTAGGTTTCCTCCTCATGCTTTAGGCAGCACATAAGCCTGCCGCATACACCAGAAATCTTGGTCGGATTAAGCGATAAATTCTGCTCCTTTGCCATTTTAATCGATACAGGAATAAACTCCGACAAATGCCTGTGACAGCACAGCTCTCTTCCGCAGATACCGATGCCGCCTAGAATCTTAGTCTCATCCCTGACGCCTATCTGGCGAAGCTCAATTCTGGTCTTAAATACGGATGCCAGGTCCTTTACTAGTTCCCTGAAATCGATTCGTCCATCCGCCGTAAAATAAAACAATACTTTATTATTGTCAAACGTGTATTCTGCATCGATCAGCTTCATTTCAAGCCCATGCTTCTGAATCTTATCTAAACATATTTTAAACGCTTCTTTTTCCTTAAGCTTATTACCCGCCTCCTGCTCGTCGTCTCTTGGTGTGGCAACTCTGAGCACCGGCTTTAAGGGCTGAATGACCTTATCATCCTCCACTTCCCTAGGATCACCAACCACTGTTCCATATTCAATTCCTCTGGCTGTTTCCACAATCACGTGGTCACCGCGCCTTATGTTCATTTTACCAGGATCAAAATAATAAATCTTTCCTGCCGTTCTAAAACGTACGCCAATCACTTTTGTCATGAATCTATGAACCTCACTTTAATTTTCCTTAATTGTCAGCATCAAAAGCTCCATCGTCAAATCAAAATTCACATTGGCAGTCAGCCTCTGCTTGGACTTTTCTAGAGCATCAATGATTTTCTCAATGCCTTCATAGGTACTTTTATCTGCTACCCGCCTGATATATGGTATTTCTTCCCTGAAAATCAGATGATTTGCATCATGGGTCGCCTTAAACAGCAGAACATCCCGATACCATATAGAAAGAATATCCATATAATCATTGACATCAAGTTTATACTCATTGATTTTTTTAATGGCAGCGACAATCTCGTTTAATTCCATCTCGTTGATATTTTTAAGAAGCGAAAGGGCTTCTTCCTTGACCTTGTCAAATTCCTCGCTTTTTGCCAGCAATCTCGCTTTTCCGACATTGCCCCTTGCAAATGCCACGCAGATATCCGCCTTATAATCGGGAATCCCCATATGTTCCATCAAAAAGCTTTTAATTTGAGCATCCCTGACCGGTTTCATATTGAGGACAACGCACCTGCTCAAAATAGTGGGAAGTAATGTATCTACATTTGTGGTCAAAATTAAAATGACTGCATATTCTGGTGGTTCCTCCAACGTTTTCAGCAATGCGTTCTGTGCCTGCACAGTCATCTTTTCGCCTTCGTTCATAATGTAAATCTTCTTAGGTCCACTATAAGGCTTGATTGCCACATCTCCGTTAATCTGCCTGCGGATATCCTCCACTCCTATCGTCCCCGGCTTCTCATGAGAAATGAAAATAATATCCGGGTGGTTGCCGCTTTGCGCCTGCTTACAGGAATGGCACTCCTGACATGGCTCTGTCTCCTGCAGATTTTCACACTGAAGTGCCATAGCAAAAGTTTTTGCAATAAATTCCTTTCCTGCATTTCTCTCGCCATTGATAATATAGGCATGAGAAACTTTATTTAGCTTAATTGCATTTTCAAGATGCTCCTTTAATTGTTCCTGCCCCACAATATCAACAAATCTGCTCATACACCCTCCCATTTCCGCTGCTTAAAGCAGCCTTAGTACCCTCATTATTTTATCCAAACCGGCTTTTCATCCTTTATGTCAGAATATCCAGAAGCAATCCTCTGATTTCCCCAATCTTGGAAAGAATAGCAAGATGATCCTGCTCATCCTTCATAAGCTCCTTTGCAAGCTCATCCAGATTTTCATCTACCAGCCTGATGATTCCGTAAACCCTGTGACGCCCCTTACGATCCAAAAAATTCTCTCGGGAAAAGGAATGGGAACGGCTTATGATTTCATTCATAAATTCCTTTACCAGTCCTCTGTACTTCTTCATATCTCTGATATCGCGCTTCTTTGCAAGCTTATCGCCCTGCATGGTGATCTCTTCCATCAGCGTACTCAGCCTTGCCTGCAATTCCTGCTCTTCAATATGGCTGACCAGCGTAAACTTAAACGCTCCATCCGATTCCCGCACCGGCGCTGCCGCCTCCGGCTGAGTTACCGGCACTGCCTGATTCACTTTTATGTCCACCTCTGATCACCTCTTTCCCTTTACAGATTTTCCTGAATATACTCTTTGATCTGCGCAAGACAACTGTTTAAATTTTCATTGGAGAAAGTTCTTGTTATACCTGCATTCCTGATTTTTTCCTCCGAAAAATCCTCTGCATCCGCCAAAAAACGCCTGCACATCTCCTCATATTTAGGATTTTCCTGCTGCATTTCCCGATTCAATGCACGCTTTAATCTTATGCCATCGTCAAGAGCAAGCAGAACCGGCAGTACTTTGTCCCTGCCAAAGTATTCTGCTGTGTTGACATAAGATTCTATCGTTCCTATTATCAGATAGTTATGACTGCTTAAATCTATACTTCCATCGTCTACCGTAAAGTAACGCCATAATCCATGATATGTATGGTAAGCACGTGCCTCGATTACTTTGCCCTGTGCCTCCAACTCCATAAAACCCGCATCATCTGTAAAATGATATTCCTCGCCTTCCATCTCGCCTGCACGTATAGGACGGGTCGTATATAATACCACTTGTTTCAGATTCAAAGCCTTCCATCCCAACAGTCTTTTATAGATGGTGTCCTTTCCTGAGGAACTCTTCCCCATTAAGTATATCATTTTTCCCATATGAATTAAACCTCTACAACACGAATCATGTTGGTTTTTCCTGAAACTCCCAGCGGGACGCCTGCAGTCAGGACAGCCCTGTCTCCCTTTTTGATATATCCTGCTTCTTCCGCTGCGCGCACAGCCTCGTCAAACAAATCCTCCGCCGTACTTTCCCTGGCAATCCAGACAGGCGTTACACCCCAGGATAAGGCAAGCTGCCGGCAGACCTTCGGGCTGACGCTGCATGCAATCACAGGGCATTTGGGTTTATATCTTGCAATCATACCCGCCGTAAAACCGGAAATCGTCACCGTAATGATCGCAGACGCCTTCAGATCCATCGCTGTGGTACAGGTTGCATGGGAAATAGCTGTGGTCACATCAAAGCTGTCGATGTTCTCCCTGCGCTTCATTCTTCCATTATAATCGATATCTTCCTCTGTTCTCTCGGCAATTTTTGCCATTGTCTTAACCGCTTCTACCGGATATAATCCGGCAGCGCTTTCCCCAGAAAGCATGATCGCCGTGGTTCCATCGTAAATCGCATTTGCAATATCCGTGGTCTCTGCTCTGGTAGGTCTTGGATTCTTAATCATGGATTCCAGCATCTGGGTAGCCGTAATGACATGCTTGCCCTGTGCCTCCGCAAGCTTAATCATGCGTTTCTGCATAACAGGTACTTCCTCCATGGGAATCTCCACACCCATATCGCCCCTTGCTACCATAATACCATCTGAAACCGTTAAAATATCTTCCAGATTATGGATACCCTGCATATTTTCAATCTTTGCAATGATTTTCATATGGCTGTCATGTTCGTCTAAAATCTTTCTGACCTCCAGAATGTCTTCCCTGCATCTCACAAAAGATGCTGCAAGAAAGTCAAATCCCATATCACAGCCAAACATAATATCGCTTCTGTCAACTTCACTGATATAAGGCATCGATAAGATTGCCCCGGGAACATTGACACCTTTGTGGTTGGAAATCGGTCCGCCGTTTACTACTGTACATATTATATCGGTCTCTTCGATGGCATCCACAACCATCTCGATCAAACCATCATCAATCAAAATTGTAGTCCCAATTTCAATATCATCCTTTAAATTCTTGTAAGTAATCGTAACCTTTTCATTATTACCGAGAACTTCCTCTGTCGTCAGTATGAATTTCTGTCCGGTAACAAGCTCTGTCCTGCCGCCTTCGATATCTTTCAGCCTGATTTCCGGTCCCTTCGTATCCAGCATGGTCGCCACCTGCAGCCCCAGTTCATTGCTGACCTTGATGACTCTGTCAAACTTCTTCTTATGCTCCTCATGGGTTCCATGGGAAAAATTGAAACGGGCGACATTCATGCCTGCCAGCATTAATTCACGTAATTTCTCTTCGCTCTCACTTGCCGGTCCTATGGTACAGATAATCTTTGTTTTTCTCATAACAATCCTCCATTCCATGTAATTGAGGTGATTTTACCACCCTCACTCTATGCTCAAAAATACCTTGAACGGTATAACCGCTTTCCAGGTAAAATTGAATCTCTCTAATTAGTTCTCTGTCAAACACTTCCCCCGGTACCAAAATCGGAATCCCGGGCGGATATAAATTGATAAATTCTGCCGCCGTCCCGCCTTCTGCCTGATCCAGCCCAACTTCCAAAAAGGGCACTGCATATGCCTCCCATATGTTAAGTCTTTTAGCCGGGCGCTGCGTAAAATCTGAAAATCTATCCTGATCTTCCTTTTCTATAATATCCTGATCTATCTGTATCAGTGCATGAGCAAGCCTTTTCAGCCCTTCTTCTTCATCCATCATAGTAAGAATCGCTGTAACATAACTTGCCGAAGCCATTTCCATCTGTAAATGATACTGATCGCGCAAAATATCATAGAGTGCCTGCCCTGTCATGGAAGTCCCTATTACAGATATAATCAGCTTTCCCGGCTCCGTAAACGGGCATACCTTGATATATCTGCACACACTGATTTTTTTCAGAAACTCCTTTCGCAAGTGCAAAAGCTGTTCCAGTCTTTGAAGTCCTTCCTCCTTCGCTATCCTGATCGACTCGTCAGTTCCCGCCATTAGAACATAAGAAGGACTGCTGGATTGATAGATGCGAAGATATTTCTTCAATGTCTCTCCATCTGTCAATGCACCGTTTCGATGAATCAGCGCCGTCTGCGTGGGCGCTGGCAGCGTTTTGTGCACGCTGTGGATGACCATATCCGCGCCTTCCTTTACCGCATTTTCCGGATAAGCAGGATGCAGACCAAAATGAGCGCCGTGGGCCTGATCCACAATCAATGGAATACCATACCCATGCAGCAGATCGGCAATCTTCCTGATATCAGAGGAAACCCCATCATAAGTGGGAGAAGTGACCACCGCACCCGCAATCAGCTCCCCTGCTTTCTCAGACTCTGTCCCTGCCTTTCTAAGAATTTCTTTGATCAAGCATTCTAACCCCTCTGCCGTAACCGGTCCGGCTATGCCATACTCATCTATGATTTCAGGATATACATAATATAGCTCCATATGATTTAAAAAAGCCGCATGATATACGGCTCTATGGCAGTTCCTGGCAATAATCAGTCCTTGCGCCCGACCGGCAACCGCTGAAACAGCGCTTAAAATTCCAGATGTACTGCCATTGATAAGATAATATGTTTCTTCCGAACAGTATAATTCCGCTGCACGTTCCTCAGCTTCTTTTAAAATAGACTCCGGGGCATGAAGATTATCAAATCCATCTATCTCCGTAATATCATACCGATAGATTTCTCCAAGTCCATCATTCTTCACCCTTCTTTTGTGTCCGGGCATATGAAAGGGATAAAAATCACTTTCGCTGTAGTTTCTCAGACTCTCAAACAGTCCCTTTTTCATCCGGCTACCTTTACTCTCTGTTTGCCTGCTCCCTTGCGCAGTTTCAAGGTCTCAAGCAGGGAACAGTATTTATCAGCTGTGGTCACAATCCACGCCTCCCTGCAGCGGGGCGGCACTACCGTAAGCGGCCACATATGCTTCTTGATGATGTCTTTCTCCCGCAGCGTCAGATTATATTCCCGACTTGCATTTTTGAGCGCAATCCCCGGATGATAAAAACCATGCAGCATCTGATAATTCTCTCTTGTCTTATCATGCCAGTCATACAAAAAGTAATCATGGAGCAAAGCGCCCCTGATCAGCTCCCGTTCACTACACGGGATACCTAAAAATTTGCTGATTGCAATGCTCTGCCTCGCCACGTCCAGACAATGGCGGTGTACAGGCATCGTCCCATGCTGAATAAATTTTCTGGTGCTGCGGAAATTCTGTGATTCAAGAATATCCGGCGCATATTCCTTGAGCAGACGATAAAATTCTTTTTTCTGCTCATATCTTTTTCTTAACTTTTCAATTTTCCTTTCACGTCTCTGTATCTTTTCCATGCTCAACCCTTCATAGTCATGCTTTTCTTTACCCACAACAGTATATTCTACCACATATAACGTGGTTCATGTATGAAATATCCACAAAATAAAAGAAAATTAAGATAAAATTTACAATTCCTCCTCCGAGACTGTAACCGCAATCACGGAAACCTTTTCTATCTCGGTTCCATTTACATTTCCATCAAACACCACCTTGACTGCCTGTCCTTCTGCAATCTCATTACTTCCGCCTACGCATATAATCGTTTCAGGCGCCATTTGAAAAGCCAAAAGCTCTCCGCTCTCTGTTTCCAAGACAATCACATGCTTGCCAATTTCATACAAACTCCCCTCTAATACGTAATATCCTTCTTCGGTCACCGCCGCTTTTTCCAGCATCTGCGCGCTGCACTCAATACCTGCTTCCTTTCCGGAACCATATTCCGCAACATCCGCACAACCCACTATAAAGCAGGCAAGCAGACTGCAGACGAAAAACAGTTTCTTATTCTTTTTCATAATCCTCTCCTCATAAACACACAAAATCCAAAATTCCTTTATAAAAATACTATAAAACAGCTAAAAAAGCAATAGCCTGTACCATAAATGTGATTACTAAAATAACAAAAGAGAAGCATATCACCAACTCAATATGCTTCTCTTTCTATTGATTATTTTGCTCTGGGCGCCTCATGATTATTCGGTCCAAAATGTTTTAAAATCACAATCGGTTCTGTGTTGCTGTGATTTACAATCTTTATTCCTTTTTTGGCTGCATCTTCGCTCACGAAATACTCATCCGCGGAGGTCTGACCATATCTTAAAATTTGCGCCGACTCCGCATCCTTAAATATACCGAACTCCCCATGTCCTTGGACAAAAATGCATCCATAGCATGCTGGATCTTTTACTATGACCGTCTGCCCCGGCTTTATCGTCAATTCCTTTGCACAGAAATAATCATTTCCATAACTGATCCACTTTTCTGAAAATCCCGCTTCCTCTCTTGCCATTACTGGCGGGCGGAAATATGTTTCACGGAAGTTGGGATCTATATTTTTATCCCAATCAAGCATTGTCATAATATAATCAAGGTCATGTTTTTTCTCTTCCGGCACTTGCTGTACCAAAGACTCATATGCATTCACTTCTCCTGCTGTTACATTTTCAAAAATTGCATTTACATCACTATTCCACTGTGGCTCATACGTAAGATAAGAACCCGGAGCATGAATTACGCCTGCGGGAACATACCACCCTGTACCAAGTTTTAATCGATATGCTTTGGACAGCTCTGTAATCCTGTTATCACAAACTTCAAAATTCTCAAGGCATTTTTTTACATCTTCCTTTGTCACACCACAATCAAATCCAAAAAAGGTATATGGAAACTCGCCTTCATAAGAATTTAACTGTGGTGGAAAATAGTACGATTCCGGTTTTGCTTTCCTTCCTACATTCGCTGCCGTTTCATGGGTCAAATGTACATGATCAAAAAGCGGTGTGCCAAAATCAAAAAACTTAGAATACATTGGCCATGTTCCATATTTTTCAATCAGCTCACTGCCAATAATATCTTTGCCAAGTGTATCAATAAAATCCTTTAACAGAATTTTCCCATCCATACCCTCTCCAGTCTGTACGTAGCTCATTCCCTCGTCTTCCGGTGCATCTTCATTTGCATAAGCAGGACAGATAGAGCTGAACCAGCGTTCTTTGATTTCACCTCTCGATACCCCCATCGCATAATAGTCGTCCGGATGAAGACGGAGCCGTCTCCCAGCTTTTCCCCATGCTCTCGGCACATAATTGGGAATAAGGCGCAGTACTCCTTCACCTCGATTAAACACTTCTTTGATTTTTTGTTCCTTGCTCATAATTGTCTCCTTCCTTGCATCAATTTTTGATATCTTCTTTTTCTAAGAATAGCACTATCTCCTTTTTGCCCACCACCACTCCTATTTCCAGCTCATTTTCCGTACTTTCTCCAGGGGAAAGCACTTTTATCAATCCCTTTTCTCTGTGATACCTGCGTCCTCGGGGAATGCAATTCCCTGCTTCAAGTCCCACAACATAATCCGAATCACCCATCATCTTCCATTCCGTTAAATATGGCAGGGTATTTGCTGTGTACCTGACATATGCCATTGCTTCTATGTTGTCATTCACTACCGCTGCGAATCCTTTCTCATTGAGAGCTTTTGTTTGGTGAAAATAGAGCTCTTCCTCAATTCCATTGACCGGATCTGTAATCTTATATGCATCTGCCATATTTTCAATAGAAACTTTCGTATCCGCAAATTTCTTCTTACTGCGGATAATAATTTTAGCATCCTTATCTACTATGGGATATCCAAAATTGATATGGTACATGACCATGTAAGGTCTTTCCACAAAATCTTCATTTGTGATGATATCCTTCATTACAAAGCAATTTCCTCCCAGTTTTCCTGTTACTGTCCTGTGAAGTGAAAAATTCTCTCCACGCAATTGCGCTTCTGTCGTCATTCCGGATACTTCCATCACAAATGTATCCTTGTCCCATCTTTCATTGACACAGACATTTCCTGCACATTGATTGCTGATTCTTCCATGAAGACCAAACGTCTGCTGTCCCAGCCCTTCCGTAAAATCCTCACAGTAGTCTCCCACATTCCCTAAACCGCAAGTGGAAAGCATTCCTCCCGGAAAACATTGCAGCCATTGATCCTTGACGCCGGTAAAATAAGACGGCGCTGAAATTCCAGCCTTTGAAATATACGAAATCGGCATGCCCTCAAATCCACACCAACCTATATCCATTCCTCTTCCCGGCATAACTGTATACACAAACCCCGTTCCAGTCCTTACATCTACACATTCGATACCAGCGCCACGTCCGTCTGCAAGATAATACCTTTTTGCTCCGGCAATTTGTGATATATTTCCCACTCTTTTTAATATTTCTTCCTTTTTTTCCGGTAACTTGTATCTCATACTATTTCTTTTCCCTCGTATATATAGTGCATTGCTTTTCTCATTCTCAAGTAACATTCATACTTCTTTTCATAACATTCTTTTAAACTCTCATCGGGCATGTAACTTTTTTTGATTTCAATCTTATTATTAATGATTTCCTGAAGCTTGTCTGTTTTGTCACTCCTTGCAGCGAGAAATGAAATTCCATATACAGCGCCTGCACTTCCATTTAATTTTTCGATTTTAGTTCCAAGAATATTCGACAGCATCTGCATCCATAAACTATTTTCAGAACCTCCTCCTACTACTTGAAGCACTTCGCTCACTTCTGTCACAGCATTCATTCTTTCAACTAACTCTCTTATGGAGAAGCAGATTCCCTCCAGAACTGCATAATGCAAAGATTTCTTGTCAGTCTTTATATCAATTCCAGCAAACATCCCCCTTAAATCTGGATCAGAATATAAGGTCTTATCTCCCATCAGATGTGGATAAAATAAAACCTTTTCCCTTGCTTTATCACGAATGTCTATTTCTGATTCCAAATCCATGCTCATATTAAGGTTTCCAAATTGCTGGTTCCACCAGTCATATGTATTTCCGCAAGATTGAATCGCTCCCTGCTCTAAAAGACCGCATTCATTTTTATAAAATGCAAATAATATTTTTTTCCCAATATAATAGTCCTGCTCACCAGAAAATATCCTGGTAAAAACCCCTGATGTTCCAAGAGAAAACACCGGGTGCTTACTCCAGTAGCTCCCCGTCGAAATCACTGTTGCAGGATTGTCTCCCGTTCCAACTATCACCTCTATACTTTTAGGAAGCAGCAGCTTACGCTGAAACTCCTCTGACAATCTCCCAGCCAATTCTGCACTACCGCATACGTCAGGAAAGCAATCAGCATCAAGACCAACATACTTGCATATCTGTGAAGACCAGCATTTTTGAGTCAAAGAATATAACGCAGAAGTAGATGCATTGCAATAGTCTGTGCATCTTTTTCCCGTCAAACGATAAACGAGATAATCCCAGCCAATTTGAAAGCCTCTGATTGCGCCAAATACCTCTGGTTCATTGTTTTTGATCCATACTAAATTTGCAAGTGGGCTTCCTGTAGAAATAATTTTTGAAAGATACGCTCCATCATCAAATGCGCTTATATCCTTCTTTATAGATGGAATCATTTCCTTCGTCCTAAGGTCGTTCCACATGATTGCAGACCGTATTGCCTTTCCGTTTTCTCCAAGCAGTACCAATGTATGCATTTGCCCTGTAACACCGATTCTTTTAATTCTATCTCGGTCAATGCCTTGAAACAGCCTCTCCGCGGCAGTTACAAAAGCACTTACCCAAATCTCAGGATCAATTTCCAGCCAGCCCACCTGAGGACTATCCAGTATGTATTTTTCAGAATCCTGCTTTAAAATCTGACAATCATCATTTATCAATATAAGTTTCAGTGATGATGTTCCCACATCAACTCCAAGGTATAAATCTTTTTTTTTCATAGTATACCCCTTTGTTTTATCTTTCATTAATCATAGTCACCAATTTACAAACTGCCTCTGCAATATTGTCTACCGCCATCATACTTAAACTAATTACGTCATGGGCATTATGATTTTTTTCATATTCTTTGCCAAATGTAGTTATAAATTCTTTTCTTAAAACAGAGCCGTAATTAATTTTAAGTAATCCGTATTTCTTTGCTTCCCAAATCACTTCGCTTGCAATCCCTGAACCGCCATGGAGTACAAGTGGCACTGGCGACACTTTGTTTATCTCTCTAAGGAGCGGCATATCAATATGAGGATTCAGGCAAAGCCCATGTACATTCCCAATTGAGACCGCCAACAGGTCACATCCTGTCTTTTCTGCAAAATCATTTACCATTTGAGGATCCGTCTTACAATTTTCTTCATTAACAATATCTTCTTCTTTCCCTTGTATCGACCCTAACTCTACCTCCACAGGTACTCCATATAAATGACAGTACTCCGCCGCTTTTCTACTCTCCCTGACATTTTCTTCATATGGCAATGCAGAGTTATCAACCATAATGGACGTAAAACCGGCATCACAGCAGACCTTCACATCTTCAAATGACTTTCCATGATCTAAGTGCAGCGCAATCGGCACATCTACTTCTTTCACTGACTCTTTTGCAATTGCTGCAATCGTATGTGGATTTGACAGCCGTAAATTACTGGATGATATTTGAATGTAACCGGGCAGCCCCGCTTTTGCAAGTCCCTTTACAATCCCATACGTTGTTTCCAAATTTGTCGTATTAAATGCGGGAAGAATTAAGTGATACCTCTTTGCATAATCCATCAGATCATAACCATTAACAAGTTTCATGTCTTCCTCCTTTGACTTAAATAAAATATTCACCTATTGTATTTGCTATTTCAGCTACAGGTTTTGCAAAAAATTCTTCTCCCTTCAACTCCATCACCATTTTTTGATCTTTAAATACAATGATTCTACGCGATAATGAGATAATCTCGTTCATATCGGATGAAATTAAAACCACCGCTTTCTGCTCTACCTTTGCCAAGTTCCATATCAAATCGTGAATATATTCTTTCGCCCCGATATCTACCCCAACGGTTGGTTCATCAATAAATAAAATATCGCAATTTGCAGATAGCCACTTTGCAATACTGACTTTCTGCTGATTTCCCCCAGAAAGACTTCCAACATTTGTAGTAAGCTTAGGCGTCTTAATTTCAAGCGTTTCCTTGTAATCCTGTGCATTCTGCGTTTCCTTTTTAAGGCTGATAAGCGGAATTCCTTTATGAATACTGAAATTTCCCAATGAGTTCATGCATATGTTCATTGTAATTGTGTTATCAAGAAACAATCCTTCTTCTTTTCTGTTTTCTGTCACATAACCAATTCTGTATTTATTAAGACTTTTAGAAAGGCTTGATAAATCTGCTTTCTTACCAAAAACTTCAATATCTCCTGAATCTTTTTTATCGACGCCTATTACTGCCCTGACAAATTCCGTTCTTCCAGACCCAACAAGACCATAAAAGCCAAGAATTTCACCCTTGCGGACTTCAAATCCAAGGTTCTCCAGACCATACTTACGAGAAGAAATTCCACTTACTTTAAGAGCGACTTCATGATTCTGCGCATCTAATCTTCCCTTGTAGGATAAAAGAGATTCTCTCCCTATCATCATCTTGACTATTTTATTTTTATCAACATTTTTCACATCTTCTGTTCCAACCAGTCTGCCATCTCGGAAAACCGTAATTTTATCACATATTTCCTGCACTTCTTCAATCTTATGTGAAACAAAAATAAGCGTTTTGTTTTGTTCCTTTAATTTCCTCATAATAGAAAATAAAACTTCTGATTCATATTGCGTCAGACTGGAAGTCGGTTCATCAAGCATCAATACCTGTGTTTCAGAACTGAGTGCTTTTGCAATCTGAATCAACTGCTTATGCGCTGCGCTTAAATGCCTGACAGGCGTTTCAGGATCCAGTTTTAATTCCACCATATCCATATATTTCCTGGCAACTTCATTTACCTTTTTCCAGTTGACAAAACCGCCCTTTGAAAATCTTTTAAGTTTATCAAGACATATATTTTCCGCAATACTGCTATTTGAGATTAAATTGATTTCCTGATTCACAATTCCAATATGATGATTAAGCGCATCCTCATAGCCATTTAGTTTGGTCTTTTCACCGTTTAAAAAAATATCTCCTTCATCTGCCTGATAAATTCCGCATATAATTTTCATTAACGTACTTTTTCCTGCCCCATTTTCACCACAAATTGCATGAATTTCCCCTTTATTGAAACTTACGGAAATATTCTGAAGTGCTTTGACTCCTGGAAAGCTTTTTGAAATATTTCGTAATTCAAGCATCTCGACTCCTCCTATACCAGATATTTTATGTGGTCTTCCGGAGCTTTAAGGCTCCGGAAGATAATCATAAATATAAAGTAAAACTTGCTTTATTCTTTAGAATGAAATAGACCAGCCGTTAAGGCTGCTTGAACCACTTTGTCTCAAGAGAAGCAATCAGCTCTGTTGCTGCCGCCTCAATATCAGATTGCCATGTATCCACATTATTTTGATCGATAAAGATATATCCTGTGTCAATAAACTGTCCATCTGTTACCGGAACCCATCCATCATCCAGCATGCATAAAGAAAGTGCTGAAACATATCCCATTGCCCATCCATTTTGTGCAACCGTATAATCAATTTGTCCCTTTTTAATACCCGCAAGAACTTCTTCTGCCTGATCCATGGTCGCACAGTAAATATGATTTGCATCCGGATTAGAACCATAGTAATCTGCAAGCGCATTTGCAACGCCTTTAGAAGCTGTACCAGCACAGCAGATCATTCCTGTCGCATCCGGATTAGACGCAATCGCATCGGTTACCTTCTCATAACCTTCGTCAACTGTCGTAATGTCTGCAACCGTCTGACAGATTGTTATTCCAGGATATTCTGCAACAGCCTTCTCTACCGCTTCCTGCCTGATTTTTGTATTCACGTCATTCAGATTCTCCAAAACATGAATAATCTTTCCTTCGCCTCCCATACGCTCACATAGTTCCTTTGCTGACGCATACGCATTTACCGAATTGTCAGATGAGAACATCGCTTCACACTGTGCCGGGTCATCCACCTTATTACAGTAATTAATAACATGGCATCCATTATCCCGAAGTTCCTTGTACAAGGAATTTGCTCCAGAAGAATCTGCACTTAAAATCATAAAAAGGTCATATCCGGAAGCAGCCATAGCTTCAACAGATTGATTCTCGATATCCTGTGTCCAATCCGTCCCTACCATCCACTCAACATCCACACCATATTGCGCTTCAAAAGCCTCAATTCCTTCAAGACAATAACTGTCAAAAAAGGTATCCGGAGCGGGCCAATAACAAAAAACCTTATACTCAGAAGGCGCTTTCTGCATAACATACTCATTGCCCGACGCCGCTGCCTGTGTATCCACGTTTACCACTGCCCCCTTGTCTTCCTCGTTTCCTGATTCCTCCACGGTCTCGTTCGATACAGTATCTGTATCTTCTTCTTTCTCTGCATCTCCTGCCGCACCAGAAGAACACGCCATCATACTGAGTGTCATAATCATAACTAATAATAATGCTGCTACCTTTTTCATTTTCCTCATTTTTTACCCTCCGCTTTTTTGTTTTGATGCAAGTTTTACTAATCTATATGTAACTAATGATTACTCCCACACAAAGTATCTTCATTAGTTAACTCACAAAAATCACTTCATTTTTGCTATCAGCCTTGTTCTAACACTTTCTACTGATACGGCAATCAGAATAATAGCGCCCAAGAAAGCTTGTTCATAATAAATATCCACTTTCATCATAGTAAGGCCGTTTCTGATCATGGTTAAAATCCATGCTCCGCAGAAAAAGCCTACCCCTGTAAAATTGCCTCCGTTAAGGCTGATGCCTCCAATCGCACATACCGCAAAGGAATACAGCATCCAATCAGACCCGGTTGAAGATACTGCTGTCCCGGTTCTTGAAGCCCAGAGAATGGCTGCCAATGACGCAAGACCACAGGAAAGTGCATTGCATATGATTTTTACCATATCGACTTTAATTCCAGAAAGCGCTGCCGCCGCTTCATTCCCTCCTGTAGCAAGTATATTGCGCCCAAATCTCATTCTGCTGAAGAAAACAGCCAGAATAAGAACAAAAATAATCATCAGGATAAACAACGCAGATGTTTTTCCCACATGCGCCCTGCCCAGACTTGTCAGGTTTTCTGGCAGCGTATAAGGATAACCATGAGAAATTCCAACTGCAAGACCGTCAAAAATAAATGACATTGCCAGTGTAATAATAAATCCTGACAACTTTAGTTTAACAACTAAAATACCGTTGATTACGCCACACAATAGTCCTACACATACGGTAATAAAGACTGCTAATATCGTATTCATTCCCATATCTTGTAACAAAATACCAAGTATAACGGAACTGAGCGCTCCTACAGCTCCCACAGCAAGATTCATACCTCCAATTACAGCCACCATAAGCTGGGCTCCTGCAATAAAAGCATATAATGTTGCCGTCCTTGATAAGTTGAAAAGATTATATGATGAAAGGAAAGAATCCGTCGTCACCGAAAATACCACGACTAATAAAATGCTTGCAACAATTGCACTTGACCAACTCTGTAGAAAAAATCTTTTCAATACATCAACGAAATTAATTTTTTTGTTCTTCATATTACCCTCCTTCTAAAAGCACCTTAATATTTAATTTTCTTCATGCATTTTTTCATATAAAATTTTAAACTTTACAAATTTATCATTGTAATAGTCAACCATTTTTTTATCTGGCTTGTACACTTTTTGATATTTGACCATTTTTTCAATTGCGTCTTCTATTGTTTCAAACTCTTTATTTGCCACAGAAGCCATAATTGCGCATCCAAGGGTTCCTGCCTCATCCCTTTCTAGCGATATCACATCCATATTGAACACATCCGCCCGTATCTGAAGCGTCAAATCCGATCGGGCGCCTCCGCCTGTGACAATAATTCTATCTGCGTTAACTCCTAAGTTTTTTAGCCGCTCATAAGAATATCGCATTTGCAGGGAAAAACTTTCAAGGATAGCTCTATATAGTTCTCCTGGCTTTGTGTGAATCGTCAGACCAGTAATTGTTCCTACCGTATTCATATTTAAATCGGGATTGCCTGACGATCCAAATTGCGGCAAAATCATAATGTTTGTAACATTATCTTTAGCAAGATTATCCATATAATCGTAAAAGTCTTTGCCTTCTTCTTTACACTTCAAATCGATTCCTGTAAAAATCGTATTCCTCGCCCACTTTTTCAGAACACCGCAAGTTGTAACTTCCAGACTTGTCAAATAACTGTTTTCCAAAATATATGGAATACATGTAAAATCATTTTCCATCATGTACGTATTTATCGAAGGCTCTGGCATTCTAAAAAACATAAATTCACAAGTTCCCATGCTGCATTCACTATCTTGCAGATTTCTAAATCCCGCACCTAATGCTGCGCACGTTTGGTCATGCCCTCCAGCAATAACTTTCATATGAGGATCTAAACCCGTTTTTGCCGCTATTTCCGGCAGAATATTACCTATCACAGTCAGCGGCGGCACTGGCTGGGACAGTTGGTTTACAGTAATTCCAGCAAAATCCAATAGTTCTTCTGACCATTTCTTCCTTTGGAAATCAAAAGCGAGACTCCTTGCCGCCGAGGTAAAACTTATCATTCTTTTTCCCGTTAAAATATAATTTACGTAATCCTCATAAAATAAAATATACTTTGCATCCCGAATCACATCTGAATCTTGATTCAGCCACATGTATTTAGGAAGACCATAAAGCTCATTCGGTGGAAGACCGGTAATTCTAAATATTTTTTCTTCCCCTATTTTTTCAATCAGCTCTTTCACCTGATCTTTTCCTCGAATATCTCCCGTCACCATGGAATTAGCCAAAATCTGCTCTTCTTTACCTAGGCATACGATAGACTCTCCAAGACTGGCTACAGACAATGCGGAAATTTTGCCACCACATTTCCTTCCGACTTCGCAGAACATATCCATCAGATTTTCCCTTACCGTTTCTGGGTTAAGCTCTCTGTGTCCACGCTCTCCAATTTCTTCATAACTTCTTGCCGCTCTATAGACTATATCCCCCTCTGAGTCATATACCAGCATCTTACATCCGCTTGTCCCAACATCTACCCCTGCATACATTCTAGATAACATCTTTTCCCACCTTTTCATAAATCATATTAATCAGCAATAATTACTTTTACATGACGACTTTGCATGTGTTCCAATATTTCTTTGGAAATTCCGCTGTCTGTAATAACCCCTGATATAGCGCTGATATTAACGTAACTTACAAGACTGTAACTATCAAACTTTGTAGAATCCGCAAGCACATAACACCTTGCACTGTTTTCTATAATCGAATGTTTCAATCCCACCTCCAGTGTCGTCCCCACATAAGCATTCCCTTCTGCGTCTATTGCATTCACTCCCAAAAATGCCACATCAAACCGGAATTTCTTCACCTGCTCTTCCGCCGTCGGTCCCGCCGTTGAAAGCGTATTTGTCCTGAAATCCCCTCCGATCAGTACTGATGAAATCTGACTGTGGTTCACAAGCTCTGCTGCAATATTAATTCCATTCGTGATTACCATATATCTCTTTCTTTTATCCACGTACTTAAGGACACATTCTGTCGTCGTCCCGGAATCAAGAAAGATATTCATATGATCCTGCATGATCTCCGCTGCTTTTGATGCTATCTGCTCCTTTACAGCACTGCTCTCCTGGAGGCGGAAAGTATAGGATGGCTCACTTTGCTGCGATACCGGTGCAAGATATGCTCCTCCACGTGTGCGGATGATTGCCGCATCCTTTGACAGCAGATCTATATCCCTCCGTATCGTCATCTCACTGACCTTAAACCGCTCCGCAAGTTCCGCGTTCTGAACTTCGCCTTCTTTTTCCAGTAAAAAATTTATTTCTTTCAACCTGCTTATTTTATTCACATTTCACCTGTTCATTTTTCACATTTTTTGTTCGCTTTTTGTTCTATATTGTTATATTAATCATATTAATAACATTTGTCAATCATTTTAAACATAAAAAACATATATTTGTCTATTTGATACTATTTATATGTTCGGTATTTGTGTATATTTAACATTATATGTTCATACTTTTCGGTTTTTATAATTTGAGCAACAAAAAAGATCAATAGATATCAACTATTGACCTTTCAACTTATAATATTTCATTCAAACATAGTATTTACAACCAGTAATCTTAATAATCCTCAGCCTGCAATAATCACATTTACATGACAACTCCGCAAATGTTCCAATGTTTCTTTGGAAATTCCGCTGTCTGTAATAACCCCTGATATAGCGCTGATATTAACGTAACTTACAAGGCTGTAACTATCAAACTTTGTAGAATCCGCAAGCACATAACACCTTGCACTGTTTTCTATAATCGAATGTTTCAATCCCACCTCCAGTGTCGTCCCCACATAAGCATTCCCTTCTGCGTCTATTGCATTCACTCCCAAAAATGCCACATCAAACCGGAATTTCTTCACCTGCTCTTCCGCCGTCGGTCCCGCCGTTGAAAGCGTATTTGTCCTGAAATCCCCTCCGATCAGTACTGATGAAATCTGACTGTGGTTCACAAGCTCTGCTGCAATATTAATTCCATTCGTGATTACCATATATCTCTTTCTTTTATCCACGTACTTAAGGACACATTCTGTCGTCGTCCCGGAATCAAGAAAGATATTCATATGATCCTGCATGATCTCCGCTGCTTTTGATGCTATCTGCTCCTTTACAGCACTGCTCTCCTGGAGGCGGAAAGTATAGGATGGCTCACTTTGCTGCGATACCGGTGCAAGATATGCTCCTCCACGTGTGCGGATGATTGCCGCATCCTTTGACAGCAGATCTATATCTCTTCGTATCGTCATCTCACTGACCTTAAACCGCTCCGCAAGTTCCGCATTCTGAACTTCGCTTTCTACTTCCAATAATTTTCTAATTTCTTGTAATCGTTTATTCTTTGTCATATTTACTCTTTGTGTTCACTTTTAATGAATTTATTATATTTACAAAAATATTATATCTATTTTTTCCAATATTTACAATCCCATATCTTTCAATGCCATAAGCACACAAACAAATAGATTGCTTTCTTATCTTCTTTTTTCATGATACTATGATATTAAAGAATTTTTGAAAGAGAGCAGATGAATCTTATGCAAATTACGAACAACCCTACTATAATACTGTATCTCATTATAACCATATTAATCAGCCTTACTGCTATAGTCAGCTTAACAAATATGTTATTATATCCTCTCTCAAAACCCCAAAAACTTTTTTTATTCTTTTGGACTTTTCTAATTACTTTAACCGGCTTTCTCATTTCCAAATTAACTTTTTTTATTTTTGCCGCTCTTTTTATTTTACTTGGAACCATACTATTAATTGCAATATTTCAAAAACATAGAATAGTTAATTTGCTATGTTCCATTTTCAATCTCTATATCAGTATCGGAACAAACTATATTTTAATTGCATTATTATCCTATTTTAAGATTGATAAATCCTTCTTCAAGGAATATCCTTATATATTTTGTTTATATCTTGTTGTACAACTGATATATAGCTATTTTATTTCTTATCTCCTTTACAAGCCTATGTCCCGATATTACTTTGAAAGTAAGATGACCGGATTAAAAACTTCTTATGGCATAAAAATATTTGCTTTTCTATTTTGCGAAATTGGCATCTGCTGCTTTATCTTTTTGCTTCAGGTAATCTATAATAATTACATAGGAATGCAAGAGATGATCAAATACAACGTGTACATATTTCTTATTCTCTTTCTGACCATAAATGGCATATCCATCCTTTTTTTAGGAAGCCTTCTTAAGGAACAACAACTTGCAGATCAATTAGCCCAAACAAACGCCATGAAAGATTACACAGAACGGCTGGAAGCCCTTTACTTAGACCTCCGCTCTTTTAAGCATGACTATATAAATATCTTATCATCCCTCCACAGTTACATTAGTGAAAAAAACTACGAAGGACTTGAAAATTATTTTAATGCGCAAATTCTACCCACCGGTACAAAAATAGCTTCTGATGACTCCATTTACGGACGGCTTGGTCATATTAAAAGTCCAGAAGTAAAAAGCATTTTATACTCAAAAATCTTTCTCGCCTTTAAGCAAAAAATCAATGTGACCACGCAGGTAAATGAAGAAATTGACAATTTTCCTATGAACACAATCGACTTAATTCGAGTTCTTGGTATTTTATTAGATAATGCAATAGATTCAAGTGCTGCTACAAATGAGAAAAATCTTATAATCAGCATAATTAAAGATTCAGAGGGTATTTATATTCAAATTAAAAACTCCTCCTGCCATATAGATAATATAGAAAACCTGTATCAGATAGGTGTTTCTTCCAAAGGAAGCAAACGCGGTCTTGGACTGTATGAAGCCCGCAAAATACTAGAACAATATTCAAATACGTTATTACAGACAGAATATGCCAATTTTGTATTTAATCAGAAATTAGTGCTTTTATTTGGAAAATAAAGGATGCTTCAAAAAATAGAAACACCCTATTTTAAATACTTTATTTAGTTGCCATATGGATAATATGTCACAATGTCTGTATTTTGTTTTCCATTATACCAATATGAAATAATTACCGTTGCATATTCCCCATTACTCCAAATTTCACCACTGCTTAAAATAATTTGTACTCCATCTAGCTTTGAAGGCCATCCTGATAAAGAAATATTTTTTATATCTATTATTCTTCTTGTACCGTCATTTGTAACAATATCAGCTTTTACCTCGAAATCTCCACTTTCAGATCTTTTCTTCACATTCACATTTGTGATTAATGCACGAGGCGCCATTTCTTCTTCCAAAATAAGATTATTATTCTCATTTACTTCTGCTGCACATACTTGTAATGGAGCAAAAGCACACACCAATAGTAAAAAACCTGTGATTACTCTAATTTTTATCATTTGTCTTTTCCTTTCTTACTCTAATCGCCAGTATTTTAGATTTAATTTATCATCACTTATTCTAAAATTATACGCGTAAGTTATTTTGCCATTTAGCAAAGTTCCATCTCTAAGTTCCCAAGGACCATGGTAATCAAACAAAAGAATATCACCCCGTTTTAGCTGCTGTAAGTCTGTTACACCTCCTTTACTATCTTTAATAACCAAGGTATCATTTATTTGAATACTATACTCCCCAATTAAAATTCCAGTCGCATAAGGCGCTCCCTTTACAATAATTTCATCCTCCCGTATATCATCTATGTAAACTTCTATATCAACTGCTATACATTCTGTTTGCTTCTTCCAAAAAAGTATTATTCCCGTACACAAAACGCATATAACCAGTAAAACAATATGAAAAATTGTCCTTTTTTTACTATTACGCATATGAACCTCTCTCCAAAATATTACCTTCTAAAATAAATTTTTTGAGTATATATGTTATAATATCATAAACAAGTTGTTTTTTTCCTTATATTTCCTATCCGTAATCATTTATACCTGAACGTATGCAAAGGGGAATTTTATGCTTTCAGTTTATTTGTGCGAAGATAACCAAAGTCAATTAGCGTATCTAGAAAAGGTAATAAATAATTTTATTTTAATTGAAGAATTGGATATGCAAATCGTCTGCTCATGTACCGCTCCTGACAAGTTATTAGATTATTTGCAGGAAACACAGCGTCCCGGTTTATACTTTCTGGATATTGAACTCAATGACCACATAGACGGATTCCAACTCGCAGAGCAAATTCGCCAAGCAGATCCCCGGGGTTATATTGTCTTTATCACCACTCACAGTGAACTTTCCTATCTTTCATTTGAAAAGCATGTAGAGGCTATGGATTTTATTTTGAAAGATTACCCCAAGCAGCTCCCATTACGTATTTTAGAATGCATGAAAAAAGCCCTGGAATTATATTCATCTATAAAAAATGATGTACACAAAACTTTATCTATTAAAATAGGAAGCCGCAATATCTATCTTCCAATTGACGATATATATTGCATTAAATCCAGCGACAATATTCATAAACTTACACTGTTAACCAACTATGCAGTTTATGAATTTTATGATACCCTACAAAATATACAGGCAAGATTAGATTTCTCCTTTTTTCAATCTCATAAATCATGCCTTGTAAATTTAAACTATATCAAAGAAATAGATAAATCCATGCACCATATTCAATTAAAAAACGGGCAAACCTGCCCGCTTTCTGTCCGTAACTATATGAAACTAAAACAATATCTGCAAAAATATCATACCAATTCCCTATGATACACAAGGGCAATTTTCCTCACTCTTTCTTTTTTGTAACAGGAATCCATACTTCATACTGCGCATTTTGGGGATCCGGATTCAAATATACTTCAATATCAGGTGCATTGGCGTACTCATATCCTGAAGTAGGAAGCCACTGTGTGACAATACGCTGCTCTAATTCCTGTATAGACTGATTTGTTCCTGCACCAGGAAAGATTGCCCAAGTAGAGGCAGGTATAAGGTACTCCTCAAACGCACCACATTCTTTTGTACTTGAAACAGCAATAAAATATTTCCATTCTTCTTCGTTACCGCAGGCACTTACCCCCAAAAGTCCAGAAGGATTACCATCCATCATTCCTGCAAGTTTCTGAATTGTTCCGTTAGTGACGGCATCCTGCCACATTTTAGGCACCACCATGAAATTATTTTCAATTTCCTTGTCCAACGGTGCAGATACGCCGATTATGCGAAACGCGTCTTTTGTTTCAATTCGATACTCCATCTCTTCAGCTCCTTTTACTGTAATTGTGAATGTAATAGGCGGGAAAGACTTCACGGATACCCCCTCATTCCGAACCTGAGACGGCGCTATTCCATGTACTCCCTGAAAAGCCCTGTTAAATGCCGTAGGGGAAGAATAACCATATTTTTCTGCAATATCTATCACCTTAGCATCCCCACCTTGCAAATCTACCGCCGCTAAAGACATTTTTCTTCTCCTGATGTACTCTGACAATGTAACCCCAGCCATATAAGTAAACATTCTCTGAAAATGATACGCTGAACAGCAAGCTATTCTTCCAAGCTGCTCATAATCAATCTCACTCGTTAAATGTTCCTCAATATAATTCATGCATAGGTTTAATTTGTGGACCCACTCCATTTCATTTTCCTCCATATGATAAGATCTCATGCCTTTTAGTTAAGTTGACTTTTATGTAAATTTGCAATTATAATTATAAATTTTTCCCCGCCTATTTTCCTCTCAATATCTGCACAAAAAAGAGAGCATTTATTTCTTCACAGTTACTGGACTCATTATTTACAGAAATAAAAAGAAACACCCCATAAGGAAGTGTCTCCCTCTTTTTCTCTTAAAAGCTGACTTAAATGAGCCACCGGGGACTCGAACCCCGGACAACTTGATTAAAAGTCAAGTGCTC